>PEYP01000134.1 GCA_002774315.1 Candidatus Stahliibacteriota bacterium CG08_land_8_20_14_0_20_40_26 | reverse complement strand
TTGAAAAGCGACATAACAAAAGATATAGGTATAGTTGCTTAAGAGGAAAAACTCCTATGCAAGCCCTTTTCGACTCGGGTGGTAACATAAAGAAATTGCCAGAAGGATTTCAAGTTCCTGACCTATCTACCTGTCGGTAGACAGGAAAGAGAGACCAGGACAAGGCTATGTGCATTTAGTTAGGTTCGTAAGAAGCAATAGAGTTATCTCCATATTTGGAGAAAAGTTCGCAGTACCCGGAGAAGCAGTATATCAATATATTAAAGCCACTATTAATGTGAAAGAGCAGAAACTATTACTATTTCTCAATGGCAAGGTTATAGACAAAAGAGAATACAGATATAATAGGAATAGAGAAAACTAAACGATGTCCTCGTCCCTACCTCATTTAAGAAATACTAAACGATGTGGTTGACTTTGACAGATAAAGGTTAAAGGAAAAAGATAAAGTAGGCACGAATTTAATTCGTGCAAAAAAGCTCAATGACCCAATGACCCGATAATCTAATGACCCAATGACCATTGACAATTGCTAATTTTTTATTGCTAATTGATAATTGAAGATTTTAACAGCCTAATTGCCTGATAGCTTGATAGCCTGATAGCTTGATAGCCTGATAGCTTGATAACCCGTTATCTACCATGATAGTATTACTTGACAATGATACCATACAAAAGATTGCTGCCGGCGAGGTCGTAGAGAGGCCTGCATCCGTCGTCAAGGAACTCGTTGAGAATTCTATAGATGCGGGGGCAAAAAAGATATCCATATCCTTCACTGGAGGCGGAAAGAACTTTATCTCTGTAGCAGATGACGGCGAAGGAATGACAGAAGAGGATGCAAAGTTATCTTTTCTTTCCCATTCAACGAGCAAGATAAGAAGTATCGAAGATATAAGCACTCTCGCCACGCTTGGATTTAGAGGAGAAGCACTCTCAAGCATTGCAAGGGTATCAATAATGGAAATACATACGAAAAAAGAGGGAGCTGAGGGTATCTATCTGAGAATAAGCGCTGGAAATGTTGAAGAGGTTATGCCGAGACCGCGAGAGAGAGGGACTACTGTAACTGTAAGGAATCTGTTCTTCAATGTGCCTGCAAGGAGAAAATTTCTGAAATCGGATTACCTGGAGGCAGAAAAAATTAAGACAATGATAACAGGAATTGCCATTGTATACCCAGAAATATCTTTCTCTCTCTTTCACAATCAAAGCCTGACCTTGCACCTTGAAAAAATCACACCGGAAGAGAGAATAAAGGAGCTTTTTGGAGACGAAGTGGCAAACGAGATGATACATCTGGAGTATCAAAAAAACGGTTTAAATCTCTCAGGTTATATATCTCTACCAGAATACCTGAAAGAGAGGGGAAGACTGGAATACACATTTGTCAATAAAAGGCCTGTTAGGAGCGGTCTTGTCCGAAGCGCTGTGAAAAATGCGTATGGGATTCCAACAAAAGAAAGGGCACCATCATTTATTCTTAATCTGTCTGTGGATAAGAACCTTGTAGATGTGAATGTTCACCCGAGAAAAGAAGAGGTCAGATTTGCAGACGAGAATCTCATATACAGCATTATATTTAAGGCAGTAAGAGAGAGTGTGGGCATAGGAACAGAAGCAGAACTGCGAGAGAGAGGTTACGCATGGGAGATGGAGCCAACAGCATTCTGGCAACTTCACAACTCATATATATTTGCACAAACGAAAACTGGTGTTCTCATAATTGACCAGCATGCTGCACATGAGAGGATACTTTACGAAAAGATTATAAAAAATAAACCCGCTTCGCAAAAACTCCTGTTTCCTCTGATAGTGGTTCTCTCCGCAAATGAATACGAGATTTTTGTGAAGCTCAGGGATATCCTTGCAAAGTTTGGATTTGAAGTAGAAGAGTTCGGAGAGAGGACCGTAAGGATAACCGGTGTATCTTCTCTCTTAAAAGACCTCACCGAAGACGAGTTCAAGCAGATACTCTATGAGATAAGGGATGCAAAACCATTTTCCGATGTTGCCAGAATATTCGCCTGCAGAGGGGCAATTAAGCAAAAAGACAAATTAACTCCCGATGAAATGAATGCAATTATAGACGACCTCTTTGCAACTGAGAATCCTTACTTCTGTCCACACGGCAGACCCACGATGATAAAATGGAGTATAGAGGAACTTTCAAGGAGGTTCGGGAGGTAATGTATGCAGTTTTTTGCTGATCTGCACATACACTCTAAATACTCGAGGGCAACTTCAAAGGAGATGGTTCCTTCAAATATAGCAAAGGGAGCAAAAGAAAAGGGACTATCTCTTGTCGCCACAGGAGACTTTACCCATCCTCTCTGGAGGGAGGAACTTAAATCTGCATTTACTCCTTACGCAGATGGAATATTCCTGTGCGACGATGTATATTTCATCCTTGAAACAGAGGTAAGCAACATTTATGTAAAAAACGGAAGGTTAAGAAAGATACATAATATTGTGTATGTTCCATCCTTTGACGACGCAGACAGGGTGTCTAAAGCCCTTTCCAAATATGGTAAACTTGGCTCTGATGGAAGACCCATACTCTCGCTACCGTCAGAAAATATGGTAGAGATTATTTTAAAAGCATCTAAAGATGCCTTTGTCGTCCCTGCCCACATATGGACACCCCATTTTTCACTCTTTGGGGCGTTCTCGGGATTTGACAGAATTGAAGAATGTTTCGGTGAGAATACCGACCAAATATTTGCCCTTGAGACGGGGCTCTCATCAGACCCACCGATGAACTGGCGTATCTCTGCACTTGACAGATTTACCCTTATCTCTAATTCGGATGCACATTCCCCACGCAACCTGGGAAGAGAGGCAAACTGCTTTAACTGTGGTATTGACTATTTTGAAATAAAGAATACAATAAAAAACAAGGATAAAAAAAAATTTAAGTATACAATCGAGTTCTTCCCGGAAGAGGGCAAATACCACTATGACGGGCACAGAAAATGCGGGGTAAGGATACCACCTGATGAGGCGATCTACCACAACAATATCTGTCCTGTATGCGGTGGCAAAATAACTATTGGGGTTCTGCATCGGGTACATCTTCTATCTGATAGAAAAAAAGACGCTCCGATGCCCGAAAATGCAATACCATTTAAACATTTGGTCCCTTTAAGAGAGATAATAAGCGAGGTACTATCAGTGGGTGTCGAATCCGTGAAGGTCGAAACAGAGCACCATAAACTCATAAACAAATTTGGAAATGAATTTGCTTGCCTCATTGACGCGTCGTATGACGAACTTGCATCCATCGCGGGAGATAGACTTGCAGACGCAATAATAAGGACAAGAGAAGGCAAGATAAGCGTGCTGGCAGGGTATGACGGAGTATATGGAGAGATAAGTATTGTTGGGAGGGAAAAAGAGAAAAAACAGTTATCACTATTTTAAATTTTTGCATTTTGATTCCTGCCGGCAGGCAGGGTTAATTTTTGATATTACTATGGGGGTTATATGAAGTGGTTTATCGGAAATGATATTGGTATAGACCTCGGTACAGCAACAACATTGATTTATATAAAAGGAAAAGGCATTGTATTAAATGAGCCAACAGTTGTTGCAATTGAAAAATCTACAAACAGGTCGATAGCAATAGGAGTTGAGGCGAAGAAGATGCTTGGAAGAACTCCGGATAGTATAACTGCGGTAAGGCCAATGAAGGATGGCGTTATAGCTGATTTTGAGATGGTTGAGGAACTGCTAAGGGTATTGCTATCAAAGGTGCAAGCAAGAAGACTGTTCATAAGGCCGAGAGTTGTGGTATCAGTTCCTTCGGGTATAACAGCAGTGGAACATCGCGCGGTAAGAGATTCCATAGAACATGCAGGGGCAAGGGAGGTATACCTCGTCCCAGAACCGCTTGCTGCTGCTATAGGAGTAGGTTTACCTATTAATGCACCATCAGGCAACATGGTGATAGATGTTGGAGGCGGTACGACTGAAATCGCGGTTGTAGCACTAGCTGGCATAGTAACAAATGTCTCCGTGAGAATAGCAGGGGACGAAATGAACGATGCCATCATACAGCATCTAAAGAAAAAGTATAACCTGCTTATTGGAGAGGGAACCGCAGAGGATGTAAAGATAAGCATAGGATCTGCCCTGCCATTCTCTAATGAGGACAATGAAACGGCGGTTAAGGGAATAGACCTTGTTGCAGGACTGCCAAGAACCGTGAGGGTAAATTCAGAGGAGATAAGAGCCGCACTCCATGAACCTCTGGAAAGAATAATCGCATCTGTGAGGGATGCGCTGGAAAAGACTCCTCCAGAACTTGCATCAGATATTGTAGAATCCGGAATCATTATGACTGGAGGGGGTTCACTTCTGCAGGGTCTTCCTGAACTTGTCTCAAAAGAGACCGGGCTTCCCGTAAAACTTGCTGAAAATCCAGTTGAATGTGTGGTTAAAGGCACAGGTAAAATATTAGATAATTTTGAACATTACTATAAAATTCTGTTAAGAGAGAGAAGGGTAAGATGAATTCCAATAGGAAATTTCTGATTCTTATATCTATATCGATACTTTTTATAATATGGGGAGGGACCCAATCCGGTAAAAAATTTCAACTTGGTTCTGCCAGAATAATATCAAATTTGCAGAAACCGCTAACCTCTACTGCATCCATTTTAGATGCAAGACGCGAAAACCAGATGTTACGCGAAAAACTTATTAAAATTTCGATGGAAAGAGAACAATTTCAATCATATGTTAAAGAAAACAAAAGGCTTACGCAACTTCTCTCTTTTAAAGAAAAATCATCATACCTTCTTCTCTGCGCAGAGGTTGTAGGGATTTCTCCTTACCCAAATGAGGGAATTATTCTTATAAACAAAGGACGAATTGACGGTGTCAAAAAGGATATGATCTGTATAACTCCCCATGGACTTCTGGGTATAGTAACAGATGTAGCAAAGGATGTTTCTTATATCCAGACGCTTAACAACCCGGGGTTCAGAGTATCTGCTATGGATTCTCGCACACGAGCTGTCGGGATAATACGCCAAAAGAATGGACTTATTCTGGATAATATTCCAATAGCTTCATCCATTAATCTCGGAGATACAGTAATTACATCCGGTTTGGGAGGAGTATTCCCAAAAGGATTGTTTGTTGGGGTAATAAAAGACATCAAAAAATCGCAGGATATGTTATTCTATGTAGCAAGGGTGAAAGCATTTGCGCCATCACTGGTTGAATATGTATTTATCATAACGCAGGAATTGCCCGAAGAAGTACCCGTCAGCATACCAACTCCAAAAGAGAAGATAAAAAGACCAATAATATCAGAAAAACCGGCAATAGAACCAATAATACCAGAACCCAAGATAAGAGAACGCATGAGAAAACCGTAAATGTAGGCACGATTTCAAATCGTGCTGGCACTTCCAAAAATGTAGGCACGATTTCAAATCGTGCTGATTACACACCTGCCTGCCGGCAGGCAGGGATTACAAAAGCAGATTACACGGATTCAGGTAAAAAAATCGTCTTTTAATCTGTGTAATCGTGTATTCTAAAATCTGCTTGCCCTGTTAGATAATATTTCATATCT
>PEYP01000133.1 GCA_002774315.1 Candidatus Stahliibacteriota bacterium CG08_land_8_20_14_0_20_40_26 | reverse complement strand
GACCATATGTTACACCAACACCTTCTATCTTGTGTAACGAGACATTAGCCTCTTTTAGTGTCTTCTGGGTGACAGGAAGTATATTTTTTATGTGGTCCCTTGATGCCAACTCTGGAATGACACCACCATATTTCGAATGCTCAATCTGCGAAAATACCACATTTGAAAGCACCCTCCCGTTTTTTATAACAGATACAGATGTATCATCACAAGAGGTATCTATACCGAGAACTGTCATGGGATAGAGAAAGTTATAGAGAAGGAATGTGACTTTCAGTCTTCTGTATTCGTGCCAAAATAAACTACCACAAAAGTGGGGTCACAGATTATGTCGGGTGGAAGGTCAAGAGAGATTTTTTTTCTTGCAGGTAATTGTGTAGTATCAACTGCGACCGCTTTTGTATATATGTGTTTTATCTTCTTGAATGTTTCCATTCCTCCTCTGCATCTTATAGATTCGGGTAATACTTTTATATCTTTTATAGTAGGTTCTATTACGGGCAAGACAGGTAGGTATTTCTCAACTAACTTATCAACCCTAACAAGAAAAGGCTTACAGCCTATAGAGATTATAGAAACATCTGACCATCGAGGAAAAAATACATTCTTTTCTCCTATATTGACTCTTGTCCATCCCCTGTCGGTCTCCAATCTGTAATTTATCGTGGGTCTACCCCAGAACCGCAGTCTCAGGATGTCAACGCCTTTGCCTTTGACAGTTAATATCACCTCTTTTAAGGGGGTTTCAGCTACAAAGACGCTGTCATTTTTTGTTTCAAAGAGTAAGGGAACTTTAAGATTTATCTGATATTCGTTCTGCAGCACGACATAGAGCCATATAAGCAGAGCAAGAATCCCTGCGGATAGCTTGAGGGGAAAATTGGCCTGTATAGCCTTCCCTATCCTGTTCATCAATAGAAAAATGTTGAGACAGAAATCCCTTTCTGATTGTAAAGGCAACTGGGGAGCAGGGATTCGAACCCCAATACCAGGATCCAGAGTCCTGTGTCCTGCCAGTTGGACGACTCCCCACTATGAGTTATCCCCACACTCTGACTGATTCTAACCACACCTGTCTACCGACAGGTAGAAAGTTCACAAAGAAAATCTAAAATCCGACCTTAGTGTCTTTGTGTTTTGGTGGTGAACAACCTTTAATCTTAAATCTCTCTGCGCCCTTTGTGGTAAAAAAGGACCGTAGGGCACGGTTTTAACCGTGCAAAATTAAATGTATTCCTGCCTGTTGCTTCTCCACCTCTCCCTATTCTCCCTTTCTCCTTATTAACAATTACTCGGTATTCTTCGGTGTTGTTGACGTATTATTCCGGACTAAATTTATATAGCGGCGGAGGGACTTGAACCCCCGACAAGAGGATTATGATTCCCCTGCTCTGCCAACTGAGCTACGCCGCCTTAAATGTATTATAACATAAAAACAGGGCAAAGTCAAGCAAAAACGCGAGCCCTTTTTTTCATAAATATGATAGAGAGTAGAAGGAAAAAGGCAAGGAGACCATAGCCACCAAGAGATTCTGCTGCTCTTGGATAGCCTCCGTATGATGAGTATGTTCTTCGATAGATCTCTGTTCCAAAGAGAACCAGAAGGACGAGTGGGGCGAGGATTTTTATCATGAAATTCCACCAGTTTCCCAGTGATATATCAGATGACTGGTTAACATACGATTCCAATTTTTTGAGATCGTATGCGTAACTTAAGAGTAGGCATTCTAACACTCCTACGAATACGAGTCCCCAGTTACACATAAAATAGTCAACTATGTCCAGCCATAGTATACCAGCGTTAGTAGCAAAGAGAAGCCCTATCCCGAGTCCAATAAGACCAATTGATAAGAGAAGAGATGTTCTTCTTACGCGCCATTTATCTATTATTCCGCAGGAGAACGCCTCTACGAGTGAGAAGGCGGAGTCTATACCAAGGAAGAAGAGCATAAGAAAGAAGAGAACACCGAAAAGCTGGCGAAAAATAGGAAATTCATTTATTATAGTAGGGAAGGTTATAAATGCAAGTGGTATGGATGAGGAAATAATTTTATCAATGAGTATTCCTTCTGTATATGTATAATATCCAAGCGTTGAAAAGACTGCAAAACCGGCGAGAAACGCAGTGCCAGCATCTGCAAGTGCTATTATGAGGGCATTATTTGCAATATCTGACTTAGGAGGGAGGTATGAGGCGTATGCCATCATGATGCCGAACCCAATGGAAAGGGAAAAGAAGACCTGCCCGTATGCAGCCAGCCATACATTTGGGTTCTTGAGGGCAGAGAATTGAGGCGTGAGGTAATAAGAGAGACCTTCCATTGCCCCCGGGAGTGTAACTCCTCTAATCACGAATACAATCAGGAGGACCCATGGCAACAGGACTGTAACCCATACCACCTTACCCATAGTCTTTGGTCCCTTCCAGATACATGCAATGATTGCAATCCAGGTTATAATGAGAGTCACAACTATATGCAGCCTCAAACCGCCGAGTTGGAATGGACCGTCGGATACACAGAGGTAGGAGTTCCAGAAAAAAGATTCTGTGTCTTTACCCCAGGCGAGATTAACTGAATATCCTGTATAGGAGAGACTCCATGCTATGATAACGCTGTAATAGCATACAATTGCAAATGCTACCAGAACAGCGAACCAACCAAGCCACTCCTTTCCCCTCCCTGCGAGCGAAAGAGCTCCTGGAGCACCTTTGCCAAACTTGCTGCCAAGTGAAAATTCAAGTATAAGTATAGGGATACCAGCAGTAAACAGAGCAACAAAGTAGGGGATGAGAAATGCCCCACCTCCATTCTGGTAACATACATATGGGAATCTCCATACATTACCCAGGCCAACCGCTGAACCAATAGAGGCAAGAACGAATGCAGTTCTATTATTCCATTTCTCTCTTTGCATGTTCTTTTATTTTATTACGCCAAGCCAGTCATGGAGAAGAAACTGTAGCCTGCCGATTAAAAGAGAGACCCTTGCCATAACAGTGTAACCGAATGAGGCGCCGAATGCAAGCATTATATACCATATACCTACATTTGCAACCTTGCCCATAACCCCTTTGTGTTCAAGAGAGAAATAAAAATACAGAAGGGTTGTAATTACACCGATGACCATTATTATATTACTTATCAAGAGAAAAGGAGGCAATCCGGGAGAGATGGCGGTGATAGTGCTCTGTGTGTGTTTGAATATATAGCCCTCAAAACTTCTCGGGATAGATATTCCGCATGTAGACCCCATGATGAAGGCAATAGGATACCTGATAAGCCACGAGATCTTTTTAAAAAATATGGCAAAGGCAAGCAAGCCGAGTAAAGTGGGAAGTAAGACATAGTATTGATGGTTAGTAACTATTGGTTCCCAGACTCTTGGCATGAAGGAGTTATGATAAAGTATCGATATTGTGTATCCAACTGATACACCAACAAAGAGATGTTCTGCGAACTTATAAAACGGATTATCCCTCCATAGAAATGAAAATGTGCAGAGTGTAAGAAATGCGGCGAACCATACCCATGGATTATAAGACATCAATCCTCCTTCACAATTAGCCCTATCTTGCCTTCTTTTTTCTTATATTGAAGTAAGCGATGTTACCAATAACTATCAAGACAATCATAAGCATATGCACAAAAGATTGCGCATCCATTCCCATAGACGCTACCTTTCTTGTGTCCTTCTTGGTATATCCTTTTGCATGGATAAGATTTTCATACTCTGCCGCCCCCTTAAGCCCCCCAAGCATACCAACAAACTGTCCAGTTTGGAGAAATGTATAAAATTCAGCAGCAGATACAGCAGTAGTCCCAACCCCGACCCTCACGTGGTATGTGGTTCCCACAAGCACTGCCCATTCCCTTGGCAGCTGTGTTCCCGATATTGATAAAACAAGTGCAATATCGTCATAGTTCCTTATGTGTCGCATCATTGGTAGAGAATCAAGTGGAACACCATAGTAATCCCTGCCAAAGGTTCTCTTAATATCCTCACCTATAGATAGCATAACTGCCGTAACTCCGGGGACATAGGGAAGGAAGACGAAGTCTTCGCCACTCTTTGCTTCGTAGTCATCCTTCACATTTGATAGCGCCATATCTATCATTCCGATATATGTTGGGTATAATCCGAGACAGAGGACATTTATATCTTTGAAAAAGCAGTGTCTCAGGATTGCTTGTGCCATTGGCAGGAGTTCCGGGGCAGTAGCGGGGTCAAAATCGAACGATATAAGAATTGCAGGTCCATCCGGGGGAATCTTATCTATGTAATCAAATAGTGCCTGTGTATATGGAGTTGTAAATGTGGGTAGTCCAACGGGACGTATAAGTGGAATTAACACGCAGATGCCGACAAGAAGATAGATCCATCTTCTGTCAATATCCATCATCTTTTCCCAGATATTCATTTTTTATTCCTGTATTATCGTTGCTAAACCTGTATTATCATTGCTAAATTGGTAACTTTACATTTTTCACTTTGCATTTTGAATTTACTTATCACCCTCCTCCAAGATACCCTCTCTCTATCCCAAGAATTATCTTAAGTGAGGTAGCTATCATGCCAAGTCCAACGCCGAGAAGTATCCCTCTTTGAGCTGCCATATTCGGATACATCAGTATCCATTCAATGACACGGGGAAGCCAGGGAACAAGCCTCTCTCCAACAGGCACCCTGCCAAACATAACCACAAGAGCAACTACAAGAAGAAGAGTTGCCTGCGCAGTCCTTGCCTTGAATGCACGGTAAGCAGCGGATGCCATATAAAAGGCAAGGAGGGAAAACATTGTTGATTGCATAGGGACCATTATATACTGGTAAAGGTCAGAGATAAGGAATTCTTCCCCCATCCCGAACGCGATGCCCACGAATGCTGTGAATGCTAGTGCAAAAAGGGTTATAAATGAGTATCCCCATCCTTCTTTTTTTCTTCGAATCTTGTCGATGTGTACCACACAGAGTGATCTTACAGCAATAATCATCATAAATATCCCAACTATAATCTGCCAGTGTAGTACCTCTTCATAAGTCTTCTGTGATACCGGATGAGGGATGAAAAACTGGATTATCATCCCTATACCACATATGAATGCTATAATAAGAGGTATCTGTCTCTTCATATTAAATAAAGAAGGTTACAATAAAAGATGCGGGGATTATAACATAAAAAATCTTTCTTGTCAAGGGAAAAACCCTACTTTTTTGCTGTATTCCTGAGAAACAAGAGAAGGTTTTGCATGTCCTTCGGAAGAGGCACTTCAAAATTCAATTCCTCTCCGCTTCGTGGATGTTTAAAGGCAAGCGATCTTGCATGTAGAGCCTGCCTTTTAATTATTGACATAATTTCCTTAAATCTGTTTATATCTACATAAGGATGTCTCTTTCTCCCTCTGTATGTGGGGTCTCCTACCACAGGATGTCCAATATGCTCAAGATGAACCCTTATTTGATGTGTGCGTCCGGTTTCAAGAGAAAGAGAGAGATATGTAATATCGCCAAATCGTTCTATAACCTCATAATATGTTTTTGCTGACCTTGAAGAGAGGAACGTGACTGCCATTTTTTTTCTGTCAAGGGTATGTCTGCCGAGAGGTGCATCTATTACACCCTTTTTCAATTCAAAATCACCCCATGCAAATGCAATATACCTTCTTTTCATTTTTCTTGTCTCTATTTGTTTCAAGAGAACAAGATGTGCCTCCTTTGTTTTTGCAAATATTATCACTCCTGATGTATCTTTATCAAGCCTGTGAACGACCCCCGGTCTCTTTCCGGTACCACCCGCTAATTTACAATGGTAAACAAGGGCGTTGACGAGCGTCCCTTCAAGATGCCCGGGAGCAGGATGTGTAACCATACCGGGGGATTTGTTTATTACTATAAGATCTTCATCTTCATACACGATATCGAGTGGAATACATTGTGGTTTTATGAAAAAAGGAGCTTCTTTCTTATAAAGGACTCTTATCTCTTCACCTTTATGAACTATATGGCTTGGTTTTACAATTGTGCCATTGACAAGTATGTTCCCATTCTCTATTAGCTCTTGTAATTTACTGCGCGAGAGGGAGATACCAGCTTCTTTTAGATATTTATCAAGCCTTTCCCTCTTACGCGGTCTCAGTATACGGATTATCTCCTGCATAATATGGTAGAATCTCTGCCTGCCGCAGGTAGGCGTATTTGTTTTTAAATTTTAATGCTCTTCCGCCAAAGGTAGTTGTTCAGTATTTGGTGTTTATAAAAGTGCGCAAAGATCTATCCCGTCACTGTTTATTCTACATCCTTATGCCATACGAGAATTCTTCCACACTCTTCACAGGTGTAAATTTTGTTTCCCCTCCTTATGAGTGTAACAAATTGGGGTGGAAGAAGTGTGTTGCATCCTGTACACATGCCATCTTTGACAGTAGCAACTGCATTGCCTCTACCCTTTTGAATACGCTCGTATGTCATAAGTTGTGAAATACTGAGGTGACTCGCTATCTCTTCCATTTTAGCTGTCTTTTGTTTTATCTCCACTTCTAGCTCCTGCTGCATTTTCTTCAGATTTTCTTTCTCTGTTGTTTCTCTTTTTCTTATTTCTGCGAGTTCCTTGTTTTTCTCTTCAAGTTTCTTCGAGAGATTCTCTATCTCCATTATGCTGGTTATAGTCTCTTCTTCTGCCTTTTCTATACTTTCTTCCTCCTCTCCAATCTCCTTAAGAAGGGCAGAATACTCCCTATTTGTCTTTGCCGTGAGGAGCTGAGTTTTGTGTTTGGCAAGGTTCATACGAGTTTCCTGCACCTCCCTCTCTCTTTTCTCTCTCAATATCTCCTTCTTCTGTAATTCTGTTTCTATCTCTTTCACCACTTCTTCCGCAGTTTTTACATTTTCATCGCTAATGTGTTCTTTTTTAGGAATATCCATCAATTTTTTCTTCAATAAGGCAATATCAGAATCTACCATCTGAAGCTTGTACAGTCTTCTCAGAACTTCTTTCATTTCACCTCCTGGTATAATATTTATTATACCTGATTACACAAATATTTAGCCACAGATTACGCAGATTAAAATATAAGTCTCTTTACTTGACAACTTTTATTACTAATCCGTTAGCTAACGGATAATCAATAATCCAACCTGTCTACCGACAGGTAGACATGAAGTCCCGAAGCTTTTAAATAAGAAAGTAATTGAGACCCAAAAACTGTAGGAATATTCCCTGCTAAAGATTTAACCTCAACAACTACTTTGTCTTCCACTATTAAATCTACTCTAAAATTGCCAACCAGCTTATCCAAGTAAAAAACCTTAAGCTCTTTTTCTGTCTGATATCGTAATCCTTTCTACCTGTCGGTAGACAGGCTTGATCAAATGATAATTTTAGCGCATTCCTGTCTACCGACAGGTAGAATGGTATATCTTTTCACTAAAACCGGGCCCTAATTCTTTGTGTACTTTGAAACAGCAGCCTATTATGCGTTCTGTGAGTGGATCTCTGTCTTTTATTTGTGTAATCTCGTTTTATAATCTGTGTAATCAGACATCCCGATCTTTCTAGGATGTCTTTCCTTTTAAGATGTATGCTCTTTTAGCTACTGATTTCACGGATTTATTGAAGTCATTGAGTTATTGCGTCATTAGGTCATTGAGTCTTTAGGTTATTAAGGGCTTGGATAGCCAATAACCTAATTACCTAATAACGTATAACTTAATTACTATGTCTTTATTTGTGTAACCGGTGGCTTCATTATCAAAGAAAATTTTTTAGGGTCTGTCTCAAAATAAAAATGGTGCACCAGAGTGGTGCACCTTATTTTTTATGGGCGGGAGAGGATTCGAACCTCTGACCTTCGGTATGTGAGACCGACGCTCTAACCAACTGAGCTATCCGCCCTATTAGATTCATTTGATATATTGTAACAGAAAAATTGCAATTTGTCAAGAAAAAAATTAGGGGGTATAGAAACAGAATTTCTATACCCCCGGTGGACTACTGTCAGGACTTCTAAACTTTGGTTACATTAGTTGCTTTTGGTCCTTTCGCATCCTCTATAACATCAAACTCGACCTCATCACCCTCATGCAGAGTTTTGAAACCGTCACCGCTGATGCTAGAGTAGTGAACAAAGACATCTCCACCTTCTTCGAGTTCAATAAATCCATAACCTCTGGACTCGTTGAACCACTTCACTTTACCTTTTGGCATTTACTACCCTCCTTTCCTAAAGATAATGTAGTATAACACATTTTTTTCTTTTTGTCAAGAAAAATTTTTCGAACCACAGAGAACGCAGAGAATTTTTGTTTAAAAAGAGCGAAACCTCTGTATCCTCCATATTCAAACTCCCTGATATATACTCGATTATCC
>PEYP01000102.1 GCA_002774315.1 Candidatus Stahliibacteriota bacterium CG08_land_8_20_14_0_20_40_26 | reverse complement strand
AGTAAGGAGATAGTAAATGCTATCGCATCACACCACGACTCAGTGGAGTTTCTATCCCCGATAGCTGTATTAATCGAAGCAGCAGATGCAATATCCGGTGCAAGACCTGGTGCAAGAAGGGAGACCTTTGAAGCATATGTTGAAAGGTTAGAAAAATTAGAAGAAGTTGCCCTCTCATTTAAAGGTGTGGATAAGGCCTATGCTATCCAGGCAGGAAGAGAAATTCGGGTTATCGTAGAACCACAGGAAATAAAGGACGAAGAGGTACAGGACCTTGCAGATAGAGTTGCCAAAAAGATAGAAAGAGAATTAAAATATCCTGGACAGATAAAGGTAATCGTGGTAAGGGAAAAACGGGCTGTACAATTCGCAAAATGAAGATACTCTTTATAGGCGATATATATGGTAGACCCGGTAGGGCGGTATGCTCCAGTGTGATACCTCTTCTGAAGGATAAACACCATATAGATTTTGTGATTGCCAATGGTGAGAATGCAGCAGGAGGATTTGGGCTTACTCCGGCGATAGTGAACAATCTGAAATCACTAGGCATTGACTGTATAACTACAGGAAATCACCTCTGGGATAAAAAGGAAATAATCCCTTACCTCAAAAAAGGAAACAGAGATGTCCTCCGTCCACTCAATTATCCAGAGGGTGTTTCAGGAATAGGGTCGTACATATATGGAAAGGTTGGCGTCATAAATTTGCTTGGGAGGACATTTGTCAATCTTGTCATAGACTGTCCTTTCAGAAGCGGGCTCAAAGAAGCTATCAATATAAGAAAGAAAACAAAAATAATAGTTGTAGACTTCCATACAGAGACAACTGCTGAAAAGCAGGCATTAGCATTCTGGCTTGATGGAAAGGTATCCGCCATAATAGGCACACACACACATGTACAGACAGCAGATGAACGCATACTTCCCGGAGGAACTGCCTTTATAACCGATGTTGGTATGACAGGGGCATTTAATTCTGTGATAGGGGCAAGGCAAAAAGAGGCAATAGAGAGATTTATATACGGCATTCCAAAAAGGCTACAGATTGCAAAAGGAGACGAAAGATTTAATGGAGTAGTAGTGGAGATTGACGAGAAGACTGGTATGGCAGTTTCAATAGAAAGATTAAATTTTCCTGTTAAAGAAATTAACCACAGATGAACACGGATATACACAGATGAGGATGCGAGAGGGCAATCTGGCTATCAAGCTATCGGGCAATCAAGCGATTAGGTAATTAAGTTATTAAATACTTTATCCTTTATACCTTATCCTTTTTCCTTTATCCTTTACTGTAATCTAAAATCTGCAATCTAATAATCTGCCCCTTAATGACCCAATAACTCAATGACTTAATGACCCGACGAGCTAATGACTTCAATAAGTATGTATGATGTGATTGTTGTTGGAGGTGGACATGCGGGTATTGAGGCGGCGTTTGCTGCACACCGCATGGGATGTAACACCCTCCTCATTACCAGTACCATAGAAAGAATAGGCGAACTCCCGTGTAACCCCGCAATTGGGGGAATCGGCAAGAGTCAGCTGGTTTTTGAAATAGATGCACTCGGGGGGATTCAGGGGTGGATTACAGACAGATGTGGTATACACTTTAAAATGCTCAATAAAAGCAAAGGACCTGCGGTATGGTCACTTAGGGCACAAGTTGACAGAAAAAGATACATGGAGAGCATAAAGGATGTGGTATTAAAATCAGGTTTCTCTCTCGCGGAAGAGCTTATTACAGATATTATAACCGAGGGGAAACGAGTAATTGGAGTAAGAACAAAAAAAAACGAATACCTCAGTAAGGCAACTGTTCTCACCACCGGAACATTTCTCTCCGGAATAATACATATTGGCACAAAGAGATTCCCGGCTGGTAGATATGGTGAGCCACCAGCTTCTGGGCTCTCGGATTCTCTCAAAAAACTTGGATTTACACTTGGTAGATTAAAAACCGGCACTTCTGCAAGGGTAAAAAGAGAATCCGTAGATATAGAAGGCATGATTGTTCAGAAACCCGATGAGCATCCTGCACATTTCTCTCATCGGACAGAGAAATTTGACCCACCACGGCTGTCTTGCTACATAACCCACACAACAGAGGCAACACATAAGATCATATATGAAAATCTGGAGATGTCACCATGGATAAAGGGCAAGATAAAGGCAACAGGGGTAAGATACTGCCCATCAATAGAAGACAAACTTGTAAAATTTCCTGACAAAAAATCACATCATGTATTTGTAGAACCTGATGGATTAGAAAGCGACATCTTCTATCTTGGCGGTGTTTCTACATCGTTACCGGAGGAGATACAACTTGATTTCCTCCACACCATACCGGGACTTGACAAGGCAGAGATCACACAACCTGGGTATGCAATAGAATATGATTTTGTCCTGCCAACCCAGCTGTATCCTACCCTTGAGACAAAACATTTGGAAAATCTATTTCTGGCAGGCCAGATAAACGGGACATCAGGATATGAAGAAGCAGCTGCACAGGGTATTATGGCTGGGATAAACGCAGTACTGAAATTGAAAGACAAAGCACCATTTACACTTCCTCGCTCCAGTGCATATATAGGTGTTCTCATTGATGACCTTGTTACAAAAGGCACGAAAGAGCCTTACAGAATGTTTACCTCCCGAGTAGAACATAGACTTCTTCTTAGACAGGACAATGCAGACGAAAGGCTTATGGAATACGGAAGAAGCTTTAATCTTGTTGAAGAAAAGGCGTATAAGGCTATGGAAGCAAAAAAAGAAACTGTCCATCAGGTTATAGAGAGATTAAAGAGCACATATATAGGAGAAAAGGACATTGTCGGGCTTGGCATAGATGCAGAGCCCGGGCTGAGCCTCTTCACAATTCTCAAGCGTCCAGAGGTCAATATTGAAAACATCTGTCAATTTATCGGGGATATATCTGATAGAGTTGCCGAAGAGGTTCAGATACTTGCAAAATACGATGGCTATATCAAAAAAGAAGAAGAAAAAATAAAGCGGTATCGTGAATTGGAAGATTGGAAAATACCAGAGGATTTTGACTATGGGATGGTTCGTTCACTTTCAAACGAGACAAAGGATAAACTGTCCAGCATTCGTCCTCTTACACTCGGACAGGCAAGCAGAATACCAGGAATAAGACCAAATGACATAATTCTACTCTCAATATGGCTCAAGAGATGTAGGGCAAGGCTTCCTGACTGCCGTCAGGCAAGTTAGCCTTGCATTTTCTAATGTGGTTCAAGAGATGTAGGGCAAGGCTTCCTGACTGCCGTCAGGCAAGTTAGCCTTGCAGCATAAATGTGAACTTTCTACCTGTCGGTAGACAGGTGTGGTTGATTCAATTAACACAGAGGGGAGGAAATTATGCTTGATGAAACCATTATATCAAGAGCAATCATAGAAACCTATAAAGAAAAATTCGTAAATATTCTAAAAAGCGATGTGGCAATCGCCGGCGGAGGACCTTCAGGTCTCATAGCAGGCTATTATCTCAAAAAAAAGAAGCCCGATCTTAAGGTCGTATTGTTCGAACGTAAACTCTCTATAGGTGGTGGTATGTGGGGTGGCGGGATGATGATGAACGAAATAGTTGTTCAAGAAGAGGGCAAAAAAATTCTTGATGAGTTTGGTGTAAAAAGCAAAAAATTTGAAAATGGTTATTATACGGCAGATTCTATAGAAACGGTAAGCGCATTGGCATTAAATACAGTTAAAGCTGGAGTTACGATACTCAATGCTATCTCGGTAGAGGATACAATCATAGAAGACAATATCGCAAAGGGCCTTGTTATAAACTGGACATCAGCACTTGATATTGGTCTCCATGTAGACCCTCTTGCCTTGAGGGCAGATCACATAATAGATGCTACAGGGCACCCCTGCGAGATTGCACATCTAATTGAAAAGAAGGGTAAAAAGTTATTCACAAGGACTGGAAAGATAATTGGTGAGGGCGCAATGTATGCGGATAAGGGAGAAAGGGTTATTATAGAAAATACAAAAGAATTATTTCCGAATGTATGGGCTTGTGGAATGGCAGCCAATGCAGTGTTCGGTGGCCCCAGAATGGGTCCCATATTTGGTGGCATGCTCCTCTCCGGGAAAATAGTAGCAGAAAAAATACTGCAGAAGAATTGACTATCACGGATTCCGCCAACCTATTGCAATGTGTAATCTTGATTCTATACTCCCTCTTGTGCGTAAGCCGGGGAGATATATAAACAACGAAATTGGGTGTAGGGGCAAACAGCCGTTCCCCCCTACTGATACATCGGTTGTGATTGCGTTTCCCGATGTATATGAGATAGGGATGTCATCACTTGGGGTGAGAATACTCTACCATTTATTCTGTAAGGAAGGAATAAGGGTTGAAAGGGTATTTTCTCCCTGGGTAGATATGGAAGAAAAATTAAGAAGGAATAAAATTCCTCTATTCTCACTTGAATCCCGCACTCCTCTTAAAGAGTTTGACCTTCTGGCATTTTCCCTGCAGTATGAGTTAAATTACACAAATGTGCTCTGCATTCTTGATCTGGCAGGTATTCCACTCCAAAGTCAAGAAAGAAAAGAAAACGACCCAATAGTTGTTGCAGGAGGCACCTGTGTCTTCAATCCACTACCCGTCTTTCCATTTTTTGATGCACTTCTTATTGGCGAGGGGGAAGTCCTTGTGCCAGAGATAATGCCCATTATCCGGGATAAATCTCTTACACGAGATAAGAAACTCACCGAAATGGGAAAACTGCCAGGAGTTCTATCTACCAGAAACATTAAGAATATTCAATCTTCAATCAAGAAGGTCTTCACAAATACCCTCTCTTCTGATGCAATTCCGGACCCGCCCATTGTGCCCTTTATAGATATAATTCATAATAGACTGGTTGTTGAGATTGCAAGAGGCTGCACACGTGGATGCAGGTTCTGTCAGGCAGGCATAATCTATCGTCCTTACAGGGAAAGAGATACTAAGACTGTAGTGGAGGTAGCCCAGCAGAGACTTTTGAAAACAGGGTATGATGATCTTACCCTTCTATCACTATCAGTGCTTGATCATTCAGAGATTGGGGAGATAATAAGTAATCTGCGAGGGAAAAACATATTTCCATCCTTACCATCACTTCGAGGAGATGCCCTTAATGACGAGATTGCAAGTCTCACTGGCGGGGGGAGTGTAACTCTTGCCCCAGAGGCGGGGACAGAGAGACTGCGAAGGATTATAAACAAGGATATTGATGAGGATGAGATGATAGCATCTACCAGAAGATTCAGATCATTTGGATTTACACACGCAAAACTCTATTTTATGATTGGACTGCCACAAGAAACCGACGAAGACATAAGGGGAATAGTAAAACTTGTAGACACTATCAAGAGAAATACTCCAGTCAAGGTCTCAATATCACCTTTTGTTCCCAGACCGCATACACCGTTTCAGTGGGAAAGACAAAACAATATAGAAGAACTCTCAGAGAAAATCTCATTTTTGAAGAATAATATTAAAAAGGTAAGGGTAACTTATAGAGATCCCAAGGGGTGCCTTCTTGAGGGAGTTTTTGCAAGGGGAGATGAGAAACTTTCAAATGTTATAGAGCGAGCATACAGACTCGGCGCAAGATTTGACGAGTGGAGTGAACTATTTTATTTTGACAGATGGATGGAGGCGTTCAATAAAGAAGGGATTGATCCTGATGAGTATCTAAAGGAGAGGGATGTTGAAAAATCCCTGCCATGGGAGATAGTGGATACTGGTGTGCAGAGAGAGTGGTTACTTGAGGAGAGAGAACTGGCAAGGAAAGGCGAAACAAGAAGAGACTGCAGAGTTACTGGATGCAGCGGATGTGGAATATGTAATGGTAACCTAATACTAATTAAAGATAAGAAATCAACTGGCGAGATACACTATGGAAGAGGGATAAAAAGAACAGATACCCCACCTACAAAGATACGATATAGAATTATGTATTCAAAAACCGGCGACTTA
Source organism: Candidatus Stahliibacteriota bacterium CG08_land_8_20_14_0_20_40_26 (assembly GCA_002774315.1). GTDB lineage: Bacteria > Hydrothermota > UBA3073 > UBA3073 > UBA3073 > UBA3073. The sequence goes on along the minus strand of PEYP01000102.1, from coordinate 571 downwards.
CGATTTATAGGACATCTGAATACAACAAAGGCGCTCATACGAGCACTTAGAAAAGCAAGTCTACCCCTTGTTTATTCGCAAGGGTACAAACCGAAGCCAAAAATTGCATTTTCACCTCCCCTTACCCTTGGATTCACTTCAAAGGTGGAGTATGTGGATGTAATTCTAAAGAGACCTGTCTCCGATATAGAGATAAGACTCAAAAGGACTTTACCCGATGGACTTATCATAAATTCCGCAGAGATAGTTCCATTAAAGGTAAAATCCCTTTCATCGTCCTTTTTGCACCAGAGGCTTTTTGTAAAATACGACTCATCAAAAGTGAACGAGTTTATGAAAAAGGAGATTGTGGAGATAGACGGTATAAATGTGTGCCCTGCAGTACTGGAAATAAAAAAAAGAACTGATGGTGCAGAGATACTTATGAAATTTGGTAAGATAAAACCCTTTCAACTATTTCAAGTCTTATTCAGTATCACTGAGGAGGAAGCGAAACTCCTTAAGGTAGAAAGAATTGGATGGAAATAGTGCAAATATAACATTTTGTGGGAGGATTTTCCCTCAACTAACC
>PEYP01000162.1 GCA_002774315.1 Candidatus Stahliibacteriota bacterium CG08_land_8_20_14_0_20_40_26 | reverse complement strand
AGGAAAAATTGCCGACCCCTGGCCCAATGTAGATGGTATCTCAGGCTCACTACTGTTCCATTATGGTCTGACTATGTTTGATTATTATACAGTAATGTTCGGTGTCTCCCGAACATTAGGCTTTTGTGCTCAAGCAATTATGGCTCGTGGCCTTCAAGCACCTATTATCAGACCCAAAAGTGTAACTAATGAGTGGGTGGATGAGATGCTTAAGAAAGTAAAAAAAGAATGAAAAATAGCGGGATATCCAGGCAGTATCTTACAAGTATCTATAGGTTCATCTCCAAAAAGGTTGCAATTACTGCTCGTTTGTAGAAGCAAAATCCACACCACTGCATGCAGGTAAATCCCAGAGATCCTTTTAGGTTTGGAATTTGGTGAATTTGAATTTCGGTATTGCCTGCCTGTACATACGGATCCGTAGGAATCGGCAGGCAGGTTTAGAATTAAGAATTTAGGATTTCAAGAAATATGAAAGGAACAAACTATGAGACTTAACATCGTACAAAGGATAATAAAAACCCATCTTTTAGAAGGAGAGATGAAAGCAGGGGAAATTGTTGGGATAAAAATTGACCAGACATTGACACAGGATGCTACTGGCACAATGGCTTATCTGGAATTTGAGGCAATGAACATTCCAGAAATAAAGACCGAGCTTTCTGTAAGTTATGTTGACCACAATACAAGTCAGACGGGCTTTGAAAATGCTGATGACCACAAGTATTTACAAACGATTGCAGAAAAGTACGGTATTTATTACTCAAGAGCAGGGAATGGTATCTGTCATCAAATCCATTTAGAAAGATTTGGACTACCGGGCAAGACATTACTCGGTTCAGACAGTCATACTCCAACCTGTGGTGGCATTGGTATGATGGCAATAGGTGCTGGTGGTTTAGATGTTGCCTGCGTCCTTGCTGGATTGCCCTTCTATTTCGCTTTCCCTAAAGTTTTGAAAGTGAACTTGACTGGCAAACTTCCACAATGGGTATCATCAAAGGATATTATCTTATATCTTTTAGAACTTTTATCCACCAAAGGAAATGTTGATTGGGTGATAGAATATGATGGTCGTGCTATCAAAACTCTAAGTGTGCCAGAACGAGCCACTATCACTAATATGGGAGCAGAGTTAGGAGTAGTCAGTTCAATATTCCCCAGTGACGAGATTACTTACACTTTCCTTAAAGCACAGGGTCGTGAGCAGGGATGGACTGAACTAAAGGCAGAATCAGATGCTGAGTATGACCGTATAATTGATATTGATTTAAGCACTCTTGAACCACGACTCGCTACACCACATAGTCCGGGGAATATTAATTTAGTAAAAAATTTACAAGGAACCAAAGTTGACCAGGTATGTGTAGGCAGTTGCACCAATTCTTCATATAAAGATTTGATGGCTGTTGTCAGAATGGTAAAAGGTAGGAGATTGCCTTCCAATGTAAGTTTTGCAGTAGCACCTGGTTCAAAACAGGTCCTACGAATGCTATCTGATAACGGTGCTTTAACTGATTTGATTGATTTTGGTGCAAGGATTATGGAGTCCGCCTGCGGATTTTGTATTGGTAATGGTCTGGCACCAGCTACAGATTCCGTGTCTATTCGTACCAATAACCGAAATTTCAGGGGACGCTCTGGAACATTATCAGCAAATGTCTATTTAGCCAGTCCTGAAACTGCTGCTGCCTGTGCAATTACAGGCGTTATTACCGACCCAAGGAATTTGGGAATAGAACCACCAGAAATTTCAATCCCTGAAAAGTTCTACATAGATGATAAAATGATTATCCCTCCTGATAGGAGAAAGAAGGATCTCAAAATATATCGGGGTCCGAATATTGGCAATCCACCGATAAGTGAGCCATTGACACAAGACCTCATTGGAGAAGTAGCAATCAAGGTTGGAGATAAAATTAGCACAGACCATATTATGCCAGCAGGCATTCGTCTTAAGTATCGTTCTAATATACCTAAATATGCAGAATTTGTCTTTGAGTCCGTAGATTCTACTTTTCCAGAGCGTTGTCTGGCAAACAAGAGACAGGGAAAAGCAAGTTTTATCATTGCGGGTCTCAGTTACGGTCAGGGCTCTTCACGAGAACATGCAGCAATCTGTCCAGCATATTTGGGTGTAAAGGCGGTAATAGCTAAATCCATTGAAAGAATCCACTGGGCAAACTTAATCAATTTCGGCGTTATCCCTTTGATTTTCGCAGATGTTACTGACTACGACAAGATAAAGCAGTCAGATGAATTATCACTACTGGGTATAGATAGGGCTGTAAAAGAGAATAATACTTTCGTTATCAGAAACTTATCAAAAGATACTGATTTCGCAGTTAAGCTAAATCTCAGTGAAAGAGAAAGAGAAATTCTTTTAACAGGTGGGTTATTGAATCTCATCGGGAAGAAGGCAAAAGGATAATGTATATGGTCATTTCATTTATCACCTCTTTATAGGAGAAACTCTTTCACAAGCTTTCTCCACTCTTCATCGCTAATCCTTTCATTGATAGCCTGAACAAGCTCACCACCATCTGCAATAGTAACCCCAAGCTCTTTCTCCACTCTGGTATGCAGTCTATCGATTTCTTCTTCAAGCCAATCCTTGGCGGTATCTCCTTTCAAAAGGTTCCTTAAGCTCTCTTCAATATTAAATGGCTCTAACTCAAGGACCCAACCTTTGCCATAAGAGTCAGTGTTTAACAAAGAACTATCCTTGGAAAGCTCCTCGTTTATCTTCTTCACTATACCATCAATTGGAGAAAGTAGTTGGGCGTATCCCAACCTGGTTTTGACTTCCCAGCCAATTTCTCCTTTTCTCACTTTTTCCTCACGGAGAAAGTCTATTCCTTCTATCTTCCCTAACAACCGTTGAGCAAAGTCATCCAATCCCACCCTCACAGTATCCTGACTCATTCTTCTAACCCACGTGTGTTTCTTGTAAAAGTAGAGATGGCTCAAGATTAAGAACCCATTCACTTTTAGCTGTTTTACTTTTGCCATTCGAGCCAAAACTTTTGGATGCCCACAGATAGCATCTTGCATCCTCTGGTCATATTCACAGGAACCACATTGATAGTTATTGGGACAGAGTTTATAAGATACCTCCCCCATCAACATATATCTACATTTTCGGTCTGAAGCTGGCAGATTTCTCAACCGATTAATAATATTAAACATCTCCGGTGCTTCCGTATATTTACCATTCGCATCCATTAGAGATTGGTTAAACTGACATTTATCACAATTGTAATTGAGGGTGCAAAGCCGATAAGAGATCACACCCAGCTTTGCCCATATACATTGGCGCTCTTTGCCAGGAAGCTCTTTCATTGCTTTAATATCTTCTTCTCTTGCCATCTTCATTTTGCTTACCTCCTTTGATTGCTGTTCGTCTATCTTCGCAACACTTCGGTACTCAGAACATTTAACATAATCATTGCTCAAACATAGACTAATTGTATCCGAGGTGCCGCAAGGGATTAACTTCTTTATTGGATATGCCTTACAATACCTAACCAAAACTTCCTCTAAAAACGGGCATTTCATTTTCATCACCTCCAACCTTATATAAAGCAAATTGCGTGCCAAAAGAAAACATAATAACTGCAAGTTCTTGCTTTATAAAGGCTTAGACACGAAAGGAGAATCTATTGTGAGGTTGATTGTTTAAAGAGTTATGCGGTATATTTCAACACAATATAGCCAACAGTTCTAAATGCTTGTAAATTAAGGCGATATTATGTGGAATTTTGAAGACTTGATGTTGAGATATTCAACAGGAAAGATATTTTAGGCGGGCTTGGTGAGTTTATATTTTTTTATTTTATTGTAAAGAGTGGTTCTATCTATTTTTAATATATTGGCAGCTTCTTTGATATTCCAGTTGGTTGCTTCCAAGACTTGTGATATGTGTCTTTTTTCAATTTCTTGAAGTGACAGATTATGATCTGCCACTGAAGATTTTAGGACTTCTTTTGGTTTTCCCTTTACAGAAGGAGGTAACTCATCGGGTCCAATAAAATCTTTTTTAGCCACTACGACGGCTCTTTCTATTACATTCTCAAGTTCTCTTACATTGCCTGGCCAATTATATCTCATTAACAAACGAAGAGCATCTTCATCGATGAATTCTATACCTTTTTTGTTTTCAATGGAGTATTTTGTTAAAAAGTGTTCTACAAGCAGAGGAATATCTTCCCTCCTTTCTCTCAGCGGTGGTACTTGTATACACACAACATTTAGTCGATAGTATAAATCCTCTCTAAATTTCTCTTCTTTCACTAACTTTTCCAGTTCCTTATTTGTGGCTGAGATGACTCGGACATCTACTTTGATGAGTTCAGAACCTCCTATCCTCCTGAATTCTCTTTCTTCCAGGACCCGGAGTAAGTCTGCCTGTGTATTCTGGCTCATATCGCCTACTTCGTCCAAAAATAACGTACCTTTATCAGCAAGTTCAAACTTACCTTTTCTCAAGGATATTGCGTTTGTAAAGGCACCCTTTTCGTGTCCGAAAAGTTCAGATTCTAACAAAGTTTCTGGCAAAGCAGCACAGCTTACAGCGACAAAGGGACATTTGCTTCTTGGGCTGGTTGAGTGGATCGCACGGGCAATGAGTTCTTTACCAGTGCCACTCTCTCCCTGGATTAGGACTGTGGAGTTGCTTTTTGCTACCGTCTTTACAAGCACAAGGACTTCCTGCATCTTGCGGCTCTTGCCAATAATGTCTTTGAATTGGTACCTACGCTTTAACTCCTGACGCAAGTATATGTTTTCTTTAACAAGATTTTGATGGGCTATTATATTTCTTATGACAAGGTCTATCTCTTCGGGATTAAAAGGCTTAACAATGTAGTCATAAGCCCCCTCTTTCATCGCCTGAACAGCACTGTCAACAGTTGGGTAGCCTGTTATTATAACTACAGGTAACTCCTTAGATATCCGTTTTGCTTCTCGCATTACATCTATTCCGTCCATTCCTTGCATTTTTAAATCCACAAGAAGTAGGTCCCATTTTTTCTTCTTAACTTCACCGATTGCTTTAAATCCATCTTCCACTGCTTCTACTTCGTAGCCACTCTCTGCTAACCAATCGGATAACGATTGCCTAATAATCAACTCATCGTCTACTACCAAAATTCGGGGCTTTTCTTTCATAGCTTACTTAATAATATTTTTGAGCAACTTTCACAAAACTTATCTTCTTTAACGTCTATCTCCCTTATGGAATTGGAGAAGTGCATAACACATCGGGTATCCCAGCAATGCACCATCCCAAATGTATGACCCAGCTCGTGGATAACCTCCTTGCCCAATCTTTTAAGTAATATTCTGTTGTTTGGAGGCAGTCCATAATATTCTTGTCGCAAACGGTGTATAGAGACGACGGCTGCTTTACCATTAAGCTGAGCCTGCCCGAAAACAAAAGTTAAAACAGGAATATACAAATCAACCGATATTAGCCCTATTATTTTTAAAGCATTCTCTGGAGTAAATTCCAATATATTCCTCAAAATCTGGGTAGAAGAGTACTGGTTTCGTTTTAAGTCAAATGCTCGCTCGGGTATGCCTATTTTTTCTAATATTTCAGATGAATAGTCAAATCGCATTTCTATTTTTTTCGGTAGAAAGCAAAGCATTTCTTTAGCAATATTACCAATTGGCAATAAATAAATACAGTCCACGAGATCATTTAGCAGGAAATTTAATACTAACTGTGGTTCCTTTTCCAACTGTGCTCTTCACATCTATGCTTCCGTGGTGGTCTTTTACAATCCTCTGGACAATAGGAAGTCCGAGTCCAAGTCCTAAACCTTCTTTACTACCCTTAGTTGTGAAAAGGGGCTCAAATAGTTTGGGAAAGTTTTCTTTTGGAATACCGCATCCCGTATCTGAGACACTCGCCCTGACAAAGCACCTTTGTCCCCCTTCTGTTGCGGTTTTTATTTTTATTTTCCCTCCCCTGGGCATAGCCTGTATTGAATTTAATATAATATTCACAAAAACTTGCTGCAACTGACCAAAATCGCCCATAATTTCAGGGATGCGCAGCTTGCTCTCTTTCTTTACTTCTATATTTCCAATCTTTAACTGGTCTCTTAAAAGTAATAAGCTTTGCTCTATTACTTCGTTGATATTAAGGGACAGGACTTCGGGCTCTGTCTGTCGGGAGAAGTCCAGAAGATTTTTGACAATTCGTCCCATATTTATCGTTTCCCTTTCTATGATTGAGAGGTATCTATTTGACTTTTGTGCCGAAGGAGTTTCTTTTTCCAATTCTCTTGAAAGCAATTTGATATAAGTCAGAATTCCATTCAACGGATTGTTTATTTCATGAGCCACACCAGCAGCAATTTGCCCTAAGATTGCGAACCTATCAGATTGCATAAGCTGGTCCCTTAGACACTTTAGCTCTCTTATGTCACGAAATATTTCTACCATACCAACTATTTCTCCATTGGTATCTTTTAAAGGAAATGCAGCGATATTTACAGGAATTGCCTTACCGTCTTTACCGAAAATCTCTTTATCGCTCCTGTATGTTGAACTGCCCTTTTTAGTGATACTTTCAAAAGGACAAGAAATCTCACACAGATTGCTTCTGAATATATCTTTGCATTTTTTCCCTCTCACATCATCCAAACAGAATCCCGTCATCCACATTGCAGACTTACTAAAGGAGGTTATTCTCTTTTCTTTATCGATAGTAAAGACACCGCCTTCCATGTGGAGCAGTATTCCTTCCAAAAAGGGTCTCATCATAGAAGGCCCAAGCTCGCCCATTAACTTTTTGGAAACTTTTCCCATCTCTTTCATAATAATACTCTCTTTATTAAATGTCAAGAAATTCTTTAAGAAGTTTTTCAATTTTATCTTTGCTCTCTTAGATTTGTTTTGTATCTAAAGATTCTTTTAAGTCCTCATTCATCAAATAGAGCCTTTACCTCTTGCGTCTCCAATAGAGCCTTTCACATATATAATATACTCCAAAAATGGAGAAAAGTCAAGTAAAAAATAAAAAAAATTGGATTACAAAAATTGATCGAGATACAGATCAGTTACCTGGCCATTCCTTAGAATATTTGGTGCCCTCAAAATTTGCCCAGGCCTCCTCCTACTACTATCGACAGAAAATAAAACGATTTTTGGATCCTCCGGAATTTGGAGTCAAAAAGGGTCATTTCAGGGTTATTTTTTCTCAAATATCGCCGACGCCCATAACCAGTAATAGAATTTTTTACACTTTAAGTAAAACTTTTCTTGACAAACTAAATTTTTTGTGTTAAAATAAAATTATACACGTAGGTATAATCTATGGGGAAAGAACTAAATGCCCTAAAGCTTTTTTATTTAGACAGGGTTTCCCAAAACTCCCTTATATATCAATGACTTACAAAAGCCAAAAATGACGATTTCCTAAACCAATGTAAGTCTTTATTTTGTAATGTCTTACGCTGTTGTCTTTTGCCAAAAACCCCGTATTTTGGGCTTTTTATGGCGTATTTTAAGGGCATTTTTAGGTGGTTTAGGAAAAATGAGCAATAACCTTACAGATTAAAAATCTGTGCCTCTCTTTGTGTTTATTTATTAACAGGGATTGCCTACCTGCCGGTAGGCAGGGACGAGACTTGCACGAGACTAAAAATAAGATTATCTCTTAAATTCTCATAGAATCCCTGTTAAAATGACTTTTGAGAAGCCCTAATTACGATAATAAAAACCAAAGGAAGCAATAATGGTAGTGTCAAATAGAATATGAAAGAATATGACAAACCACACCTGCCTACCGTCAGGCAGGGAGGTCACAGAGTAAATTTAATTCCCTGTGCTCTCCAAACAATGAATTATGTAATTTTACAGGGATTGAAAGAGAACTTAAGAGAATTAGATATTTTTATAAAAACGAATCTCTTCCAATGGATTCACTTCGTTCACCACAGGTCTCTTTAAATCCCTGGTTTAACTTATAAACATCATATACAAAGGTTAAAAGATGGAATAAAGAAATTAGTTTCATAGAGAGGTCACAGAGGGGAAGTGATTAAGAGATTAAGTTAATTGAGTGATTAAGGCGTAGACTATTCAAATTAACTAAATTAACTGAATTAACCTAATTCACTAATTTATTGCTCTCTGTGGTTAAATTTTTGACAATACTGCAATAATAAAGGGGAGGAAAAATGGAATATCAAAAATTAGAAATGCCAAAGTATGGAGAAAAAGTAGAAGTTAAAGAGGGCAAAATAATTGTTCCAGACAATCCAATAATCCCTTTTATAGAAGGTGATGGAATTGGTCCAGACATCTGGCGAGTGACTAAAAAAGTTATTGATTCGGCAGTAGAAAAGTCATATTCAGATAAGAAAGGTATTGCATGGTTTCAGATTTACGCTGGATTATCTGCATTAAAAAAGTATGGGAACGATGAGGTCTTGCCGGAGGATACCCTTCAAGCCATCAGAGAGTATAAGGTGGCTATTAAAGGTCCTCTTACAACTCCTGTTGGTGGATTTGATTATGTGTGTTTGGTTTGTGCCAAAGAGCAGAATGGAATTGAAGGTAAACGACCAGGAAAATGTATCAAGTGTGGCTCGGAATATGTTGTCCCAAGATTTCGCTCTCTTAATGTGGGATTGCGGCAAAAATTAGACCTATATGCTTGTGTGCGTCCAGTGAGATGGTATAAAGGTGTTCCCTCTCCCGTAAAACATCCAGAAAAATTAAATGTCATTGTCTTCAGAGAAAATACGGAAGATGTCTATGCCGGAATTGAATTTCAAAAGGGTTCTGAGGATGCAAAAAAGATAATCAGGTTTTTAGAGGAGGAGTTCAATAAAACTGTCCGTGCAGATAGTGGGGTTGGTATTAAACCCATTTCTGTAACTGGCACAAAAAGATTAGTTCGTAAAGCGATTAACCCCAAGTTCCGCACTAATTGGGCATAAACACTGAAATAGCTTAAAATCACTTTTGAATTCGGTAGCACAACTTT
>PEYP01000048.1 GCA_002774315.1 Candidatus Stahliibacteriota bacterium CG08_land_8_20_14_0_20_40_26 | reverse complement strand
AGGACAGTGATTGTTTTTCCCCTTGACAGGAGAGAAAAAATGTAGTATAATATTATTGGACAAGTAGATTGAGTCTTTATACAAGGAGAGTAAAAATGGAGTTTGTATATAATCCTAAAACAGGTGTTCCAAGCAAAGTAATAGCAGATGTTAAGAGAAAAATATCAAACATGGTTTATTCCGTTAATGTGTTCAAAGTAGGTTCAACTGGAGATTACGACCAGAGATTCAAATACTATGAGAGAAAAGGTTACGATAAAATGTGTATAGTATATGAAACTTCTTCATTGAAATATATGGGGACAATAGAATCTGAATTAAATGCATATTATAAAGATTGGGAAACAAACATTAATTACAACAAGGGATCTGGTGGCCCTGCACCTTCAAAACAGGTTGAAAAATATTATGTTTATGTTGTCATTCAATACTAAAAAAGATAAATTATCAACCTCTGAAAAAAATTCATAGATTTCTACAAGATTAGACCCAAATTTCGCAATTGAAAAAACATTTAAAACAATGATTCCTTCTATAAGATTGAAAGTCTCCCAAAATCAAGACTGATTTTTTCGATAGAATTGTTAGCCGCAAATTGGTGTCGGTTCTCAAGGTGAAATGGTGTCAGTTCTCAGCAATTTATTATAATGCAAGAATTTCTTTGACAACTTCTTGGCAAGATACTATTTTATGGAATAATACAAAGTATGGGGAAACTAATAAGGCTCACTTTTCAGGATTTATTCATGCCAAAGTGGTAAGGCAGAACTGACACCAATAACGATAAATTAGTCTATATAACTATGAACAAAAATTCCTATTGGCTAGCATTGAGCAAGGTAAAGGGGGTTGGAAATAAAACCCTCCTAAATATTTATAGGAGGAATAGAGAGATAGGTGTTGGCATTGAAGAATTTTGGAACTTAGAGGAGTCCAGAATGAGCAAGCAGTACACGATTCGTAAGCCAGTTATAGAGGAAATTATCAAAAAGAGAGAAGATAGCTCTGATGTTAATGTCTTGCAGCAGAAACTTGACACCAAGGGAGTCAAGGTTATTACCCTTGAAGATGTGACCTATCCCGCACAATTAAAGGATATGGATGAACCACCGTTTATTCTATATGCCTATGGAAATCTTAATCTTCTTAATGAGAATCCTGTGGCTATTGTTGGGTCAAGGGATATATCTAACGAAGGGTTGGCATTGACCTATAAATTCTCTAATTTATTAATGGAGCAGGGAATTACTGTTTTAAGAGGCGACACAAGAGATATTGATACTATTACTCACATCGCGACAAGAGACACAGAGGGATTTGAAATCATTGTGCTGAGTGATGGTATTCTGGCCAACCTACACAAATTGGAAAAGGTCAACAAACAGATAGACCCATCAAAAACACTCATACTCTCCTTCACTGACCCAACTTTACACTGGACGCCATACTGGGAGATAAGAAGAAACCAGCTCGTATTTAGTTTATCAGAAAACATAATAGTTGTAGAAGCAAGGGTAGGTGGTATAATTATGGAAGAGGGTATAAAAGCACTTGAAAAAGGCAAGAAATTGTTTGTGGTAAGATATGAAGAATATCCCCAAAATGCCTCTGCAAATAAATCTTTAATAGAGAAAGGAGCAAGACCAATCAGCAGTGTAGCATCTACCCAAAATCTCAGGGAGGTAATAGAATCAGTTACTGGTACAGAAACATTTGAAAAAACTGAGCAGAAGAAGGATTTGGGACAGTATTTCACCCCTCAAACCGTTGTAAAATTTATGTATGATATAATTACAGCTCTATGGCAAGGAGAGAAACCTAAAATTATTGATCCCGCCTGTGGTGAGGGAATATTCTTAAAATACGCATTAGAACAGGGGATTACTGATGGTGATAATCTCTATGGATGTGACATGGATATGGGAGTGCAAGAAAAATGGGATGCATTTGGGGTCCTAAATAAGATGAAGCTTTTTGTCCATAATGGGCTTCTGGATAGTAAAGAATTGGGAATAGAAAGGGATAAATTTGATTTGGTGATAGGTAATCCTCCTTATGGAGGGACGGGCTTGGGTGAACTTGCTCAATTAGTTAAAGAAGATAAACCTAAATCCAGAGCAACTAAAGTCACACCTTTGGATTTGTTTGAAAGAGAGAAAGAGACTGTTGAAAAAGAGTTGGTAGCTGAGAAAGAAGCAGTTTATCCAGCAGCTCCAATTACACAGGAAAGGAAAAAGGAGTTAATTCTGTTAGCTAATGCTCTGGGTGAGTTTTATGAGGTTTGGAAAAAGGGAGACCTAACCGAAACAACTGATAAAGAAAAACAAGAGCTTGTAACTGCTGACCTTTTCAAAGGTCTTGAAGATATAAAACCCGGTAAAAAGAGGGTTGACTTAATCGTAGAGAGAATTCAAAAAGCTAAACTTCTTGGAAGGGGCAAAGAACAATTACATCTTTCTCCCAAAGAATTAAAGAAGTTAATTTCCTACCCAATAGAGGTTCTGTTTCTTGAACGCTTCTTACAGCTTGCCAAACCTGGTGGATATATCACCATCATAATTCCTGATGGAATTTTGGCGAATATAAATTTACAATATGTAAGGGAATGGACATTTGGCAAGGCAAGAGTTTTCGCTGTTGTTAGTTTACCAAGAGAGACCTTTAAGTATATTGGCACAACAGCCAAAACCAGTATTATTTTTATGCAAAAGTTTGATGTAGGGCAGACCTTTAGGTCTGCAATAAACCTTCCAATATTTATGGCATCCGCTGATTATGTTGGAATAAACCACGAAGGGAAGAACGACTTGCCTGCAATCTCAAGAGAATTCAAAAGGTTTATCGCTTCCTCACATTGTAGTAGCGGGTCTTCAGACCCGCAGAATGATTTTAAGGAGGGTCATATGTCGCCAATGCTAACAAGTGCAACTGGCGAAGAGGTATTAAAAGTCCACCGTCTCGACCCAGAGTACTGGGACCCGAAGTATAAGAAAGTTATCGATGCAATGCGAAAAAGATGGAAGGTTGATAAAATTAAAGACTACGAGGTAAGTATAACAGCTGGAGATCACATTAGAGCACTTAAAAAAGAAAGATACTCGAATAACTCTAATGCACCGCTATATTTAAAGTCATCTATGATAAAATTCACTGGGTTGTCTTACCCGGAAATGAAAAAAGTTACTGAAAATGCTTATCAACGATTAATAAAGTCCCAAGTTCACCAAAACGATATAGTAATCGCAACTTCTGGCTCAATTGGTAAAACGTTTATTCTAACTAAAGAAATTGGTAGAGCCTGCACTTGTGATTTATACATTTTAAGAGTAAAGGAATTGAATCCATACTTCATAGCGGTTTATTTAAAATCGAAGTTTGGGCAATTGCAAATGGAACGATTTGAAAAAGGCGTAGCAATTACACATATTACAGTAGACCACATAGAGGCTATTCAAATTCCTCTTCTTTCACAGCCAATCCAAGATAAGATAGAAGCAGAATACAAAAAGATGTCTAAATGGCATGACAAGGCGATGGAGGTTAAGAAGAGATTGATTGATGGGGGAATGTCAAATAAGGAGGCTGAAAAGGATGCTGATTATCGGAAAAATATCAGGAAGGCTGAAGCAATGCTCAAGGATTTAATCAATAAGACGGAAGAAATTATTGAAGGTAACCGTAAGGAGTTATAAATGGTCTCTCCTAAGAAATTCCAGGACTTAACAAAGACAAGATATTATAATGAAACCGATTACTGGGATAATGTAGTTACTCCAGTGTTGGACGGGCTTGGAGTTCCAAAAGGGGCACATATTCGTAGAAGAGAATTCCCTATCACCACCCACTGGGGAGATAGAAGTGCAGACTGGTTAATCTTTGTGCAAAACCGTCCTATGTTAGTAATTGAAGCCAAACAATCGGAAAAAGATTTTGAGAAAGCAAAGGCAGATGCTAAAACCTTTGCTATTAATTTTAATCCTACAAAACGAGAAGACAGGGAAGTCATTCGTGAAATCCGTGCCATACCATACATCTTTACACCTTGTGGCGCAAAATTGTTAATGTTTAAGTTGACCATTTTAGAAGACGGAATTACACCGGATCTACATCCTCTTGAGGGGTTACTAACCTATGAGGAATTGGGAAAAATTGCACAACGCTCTGTTACATTCACTGGGACAAAACCATTGGAGGAGAATCTTCTATCAACAAGCCAATTTCGTATAAATTTTGAAGAAATCTGTAACGCGATTGAGAAAAGGGTGATACCCAAAGCCAAAACAAAGTTACCAGGTGCTAGGGATTTCGTTGTTCTCGTTTTGAATGAAATTCTGTTAGCCAGTTTCCAAAAACAGGATAGAGAACCAATTTATAAAAAATATAAATTTACCAAAAAAGTTGCCAAACAGATTGAAGAAATCCTTAATCGTTACGCCTTGAAACAGATTGAAGGGCCAGATTTAGCATATGCTTATAGAGATTTCGTCACCCGTAACTTTACTGGCACTACTCCACTGTGGGCAGGTAAGGAAGAAAAAGAAATTGGTAGATATTTAACTCCAGCTCCGGTAATAAAATTTATGGTAGAAATATGCAATCCTACCCCAAAGGATAAAGTCATCGACTTTGCCTGTGGTTCAGGCGGGTTTTTGGGAGCTATTGCCACTCGGATGTCTCCCTATGTAGATATTGCTAACTATCTATCAGAAAAACTCTTTGCCTGTGATGTAGACCCATTTTCAGTATCTACTGCCCAGACTTTCATGGAACTGCTTCTCCCAGGCAAACAAACATTAGCTCAAGTTATTGAAGAATCTTTTTATGTTACATCCCTCAAAAAAAGCTCCCAGATAAGCCTTGACGATATCTACCCAAAAGCAGGAATATCAAAACCCCCAAGGTTGGGATTTCGTAAAACTAAAAAGGAAGGTATACTCAACATTTTTCATCATAATGGACTCTTTTCAGAAAAAATCCATTTCTGGGAATATAACCTGCGTTCTATAATTCCTGAACAGAGTTTCGACCTTGTTATTAGTAATCCCCCGGGAGGCGCAGATTACAATCTGGAGCACAGTGATGAATTAAAAAAACTCTTTCCTTCAGAGGGGTTAAGAAAAAAACTACAAAATGCACCCCTCTTTATCCAGAGGGCTATTCAGTTAGCCAAAAATGGTGGAAAAATCTGTCTCATTGTGCCGGATGGAGTGTTGGCAAACATAGAACTTCAATATCTTCAAGAATACATCTTTAACACCTGTCAAGTAAAAGCAGTAATCTCATTACCTCGTGGTATCTTTCCCAGTGTATCTTCAAAAATGAGCATTCTTTATATGATAAAAACAAAAACCCCTTCCATTAAAAAGCCAATTTTTATGGCAAGTGTTGAGACTGAAGAAGAAACCGATCTTGAATCTGAGCTGAAAAAAATATTGGAGAATTACAAGCAATTTAAATATAATTAAGAGAATTTGGTGTTAGTTCTCAACGAGTCATTATAATGCAAGAAGTTATAAGGCAAAGTATCAGTATAAGACTTTGCTAAATAAGAAGTTGGAGAGAGCTGACACCAACAATTCACCCTATTAAAGTACGGAGGAAAAGAATGATAGAAAAAGGATTTTTTGGTATCTACGGGGATACAATCAAATTTAAGGATGCAAAAGATCTAAAGTCAAAACTCTCTAAAATTGATTTTTCTGTTCCTCCAAGAAAAAAATGTACTTCTAAACCCAAGTTTGACAGTGCCCTCTGTAAGTCCTTATATATCAATGTCTTAAAAAATGAGTTACACTACATCTCTTTTCTGTTCAAAGAG
>PEYP01000028.1 GCA_002774315.1 Candidatus Stahliibacteriota bacterium CG08_land_8_20_14_0_20_40_26 | reverse complement strand
CTTTGATAACCCACTATGGGAAGGATAATATCCCAGAAAGAAGCATCTTTAATCAGTAAAGAAGAAAAAGAGAAGGGCAGGCGTGTTGTCTTCACAAACGGCTGTTTTGATATAATACACAAAGGACATATAGAACTATTAAGACAGGCAAAGGATAGGGGAGATATCCTTATAGTCGGACTCAACTCTGATAGTTCTACAAAGAAGATAAAGGAAAAGGGGCGTCCTATCATTGATGAAGAGTCGCGGGCAGTTGTACTCTCGTCTATTGTATATGTGGATTATGTGGTAATTTTCAATGAAAAGACCCCCTATAACCTGATAAAGGCGATAAGACCGGATGCCCTTGTGAAGGGGGAGGATTGGAGCGAGGAAGAGATTGTTGGAAGGGAGCTTGCAAGAGAGGTTGTGAGAGTGAAGCTCGTTCCAGGATATTCCACAACAGAGATGATAAAAAAAATAATGTCAAATTTCCAGTTTCCAATTTCCAATAAAATGTCAAATGACAAATAGGAAAAAGAGTAATGACTTCTGGACTTTAATTAGGTTTTGGGAATTTAGTATTTGGAATTTTGTTGGAAATTGGAAATTAGGATTTCGAAATTCTATATGAAGGGTTTTATTGACAGGGTTAAGATATGGGTATATGGAGGAAGGGGCGGAGATGGTTGTGTAAGTTTTAGAAGGGAGAAATTCGTCCCCAAAGGCGGCCCTGATGGGGGTGATGGGGGTAAGGGTGGAGATGTGATTATCGTTGCATCGTCAGACTACTCCAATCTGCTTCACCTTTACTATAAGCCTCATTACAGAGCAGAAAGAGGCAGACATGGGAGTGGAAAGAATAAAAAGGGTAGGGATGGAGAGGATGTGTATATAAAAGTGCCTCCCGGGACAGTGGTTTACTGTAACGAAAAGGTGGTGTCGGATCTTCTACATAAGGGGGATAGTGTCGTAGTTGCAAAGGGTGGAAGAGGGGGAAAGGGAAATACAAGTTTTGCCACACCGACCCATCAAGCACCAAGGGAGTGTGAGGAGGGAGAAAAAGGAGAAGAGAAGGAACTTGTTCTTGAACTCAAGTTGATTGGTGATGTTGGACTTGTCGGTTATCCAAATTCCGGAAAATCTACATTCCTTTCAAAGGTGTCACATGCAAGACCGAAGATAGCATCGTATCCATTTACAACACTTTCTCCTGTGCTTGGCAAGACAGAAAACGGTATAGTAATCGCCGACATACCAGGGATAATTAAGGATGCACACAAAGGAAGGGGGCTTGGTCTTCAGTTTTTAAGACATATAGAGAGGACAAAGGCACTTCTTTTTATTTTGGATGCTACAAGAGACCCTGTTTCTGATTTTTATGCCCTTCAGAAAGAATTATCTGCGTATAATCCCATTATATTGGAAAAGCCGTATCTCATTGCGATAAACAAGATGGACCTTGTTGACGATAGGAAAAGCTTTACAGAATTGCCTCTTTCCCCTAAACCCTATCTCATATCTGCCCTTTACGGTGAGGGGTTGAAGGGGGTGATTGACCAGTTGACAGTGTATATAAAAGCTAAAGAAGATCTTTAATTAAAGAGAATTCACCACCAAGACACAAAGACACCAGGATTATAGATTTCGGATCACGAACTACGGATCACTGATAACCAATTACTGATTACCGATAACCAATTCTTTTTGGACTTCGTGTCTTAGTGCCTTCTTGCCTGCCGGCAGGCAGGTGTGGTGAGGCTTTTAATTTTGATTTTTGATTTAACTTCGGTTATGTAAATTTCATGGATGAACCGCAGAGTTCGCAGAGCCCGCGGAGATCAAAGGGAGGCAGAAACTCTATATTCTCCGCGTACTCTGTGGTTTAAAAACAAGGGGGGCAAAAGATTTAGGAACTTTGAGGTCGCTTTTTCTCTTTGCCCCTGTTAGATAGCGACTAATTGTGCACATTGGCTTTTCACTAAGGCTTTTTATCTAATGGGGTTTGAAGCGGCAAGACCATGGAAATTGTAGGGACAGGGTTTATCCCTGTCCGAGAGGCGGACAACCACAAGGGTTGTCCCTACAGAGGTTAAAGAAATATGATGCTTAAGAGATCGCGGAGGAAATAAAAAAATCTCTGTGTTCTCCGCGTGCTCTGCGGTTGATATTATAAGTAAACTTTTGGGGGTTGTTATGAAGAGACATACAAACAGAATGGGTAGTCTCACGAAGGGAGTTATAGGGTCCGTAATTCTTCATATAATTATTCTCGTCTGTCTCCGTTTCGTAAATGTTGGTATATACTTTGGAGAGGCTGAATTTATTGAAGTTGGGTTGATTGCATATACACCACCGGCAGAACCTGCAAGGGTTATCACCAAAGAGCCTTTGCCAGCAGAAGAACTTGTTGAACTACCAGAGGCAAAGGAGGATGAGAAGGAGATAATACCAGAAGCACCGCCAAAGGAACTTCCACCCATATCCATTCCCAAGGAGGAGGTAGGAAAAGAAACGCCGTCTCCTGCAATCATTCAAGGAGAGCCATATATAATAGAGGGTGAGTTGTCCAAGAGAAGGGTTATAAGCAAGGTTATTCCACTATATCCTGAAGGGTATAATGTAGAGACTGATGTGAAGGTCGAAATATGGGTATCGCCAGACGGAAGAGTAGAGAGACTGGCACTTCTTAAAAAGGGTGGCAACATATTTGACCAGATAACCCTTGATGCATTGAGGGAATGGAAATTTGAGAAACTCCCTCTTCATCTACCACAAGAAACGCAGAAAGGAGTGGTCACCTTTATGTACAGGCTTAGGTGATAGGTGGCAGGTGGTAGGAGCGACCTCCTGGTCGCGATAAGTAGGTAACATGTTAAATGTGAAATGTTGAATGTGGAATGTGAAAGACGTTAGGTGCAAGGTGGTAGAGCGACCTCCTGGTCGCGATAAGTATGTGTTTAGAGAGAGGAGGAATTATAGGCACTATTACAACCTTCAGAGATCTTGATGTATATAAAAAACTTTGTGAGCTTCATTTAGAGATACATAAATTATCAATGGATTTTCCAAAATTTGAGTTATATGAATTGGGCTCACAGATCAGGAGATCTTCTAACTCTATCCCAGCTAATGTCGATGAGGAATAGAATAATCGGCACATCAACATATACCTTGAATGCATAAATCGGGCGATCGGCGAACTCCAGGAGACAGAACACCATCTCTACATTGCATATTGAAAGGAATACTCGAGTAAGAAAAAATACGAAAACTACATCGAGAGGTACACTGAATGTGGAAAAATGCTAAACGGTCTTTATAGTTCCATCCAGCGCTCAAGGAAGCCCTAACACCTGAAACCCGACACCTAACACCCAGCACCTAACACCTATTATGATAAAAGGTTTACAGAGGGTATCCATAATAGACTTCCCGAAGAGGATATGTGCAGTCGTCTTCACTGGAGGATGTGACTTTAGATGTCCGTACTGTCATAATCCGGAGCTGGTTGTTGGCTGGGAGAACCTGCCAACCATAAGTGAGGAAGAGGTGTTTTCCTTCCTTGAAAATAGGAGAGGGCTTCTTGACGGTATCTGTGTAACTGGTGGAGAACCCACAATACATAAGAGATTGCCCAATTTTATCAGGAAGACAAAAAAGAGAGGTTTTCAGGTAAAACTTGATACAAACGGCACAAATCCTTCAATGATTGAGGAGTTGATAAATGTAGGTCTTTTGGATTACATTGCAATGGATATAAAGGCAACCCCGGAAAAATATAATATTGCATCGGGGGTTTCGGCAAATCTTGAGGACATAGAAAAGAGTATAAAACTTATTATAGATAGTAATGTAGAATATGAGTTTAGAACCACAGTATTTCCAGACTTTTTTTCAACAGAGGACGGGAAGAGAATAGGAGAGTGGCTGAAGGGTGCAAGGAGGTTTGTGTTGCAGAGACCGAGAAAGTTGAAAATGCTGTTAGATGCTTTTAAGGATAGACCCATATACGCTGAAGGAGAACTAAACAATATAAAGAACACCCTTTCAGACTACATAGAAGAGGTAATAATAAGATAAGGATAGGGGGGTCAGGCTCAAGTATTCAAGTAATTACAATAAAAATCTTGTAAGAATCGAAAAGTTGTTGTATAATTATCCGCAATATAAGTGGAAGATTTAATAATGGATAGCCAGGCGATTGTTCCGATGGAAAGAATTGAGAAACGGATTTATCTATTCCGTGGGAAGAAAGTAATGCTCAGCACAGATCTGGCTGATCTCTATGGAGTAGAAGTGCGTGCACTTGTGCAGGCAGTAAAACGCAACATTGAGAGGTTTCCAGAAGATTTTATGTTCCAACTTGATGAACAGGAATATGAGATCTTGAAATCACAAATTGTGATTTCAAGTTGGGGAGGACCAAGACGTGCACGTCCCTATGCATTTACCGAACAGGGGATCGCGATGCTCTCCAGCGTTTTGCACAGCAAGCGTGCCATTCGAGTTAATATTCAAATTATGCGTGCGTTCGTGAAGTTGCGTGAGATGATTCTCTCACACAAAGAGCTCGCTAAAAAACTGGAGGCTTTAGAAAAGAGATACGATGCCCAGTTCAAGGTTGTCTTTGACGCCATCCGTCAACTTATGGCACCACCCGAAAAGCCGCACCGGAAAATTGGATTTCATAGAGAGAAGGAAGGGACACAATAATCCCAGATACTCATCAATTTGCCATAGCGAGACAGATACAAAGCAAAGCTGATAGACCATATAATTATTGGAAAAAATCAAGAAGATTGTCTCATTTTTGCAAAGACTGGATTGATAAAATAGAGATTGTTTATAATATGGAAAAATATAAAATATTCGTAAGCGGCGTTCAGAAAGAACTTGAAGAAGAGCGACTTGCGGTAAAAGAGGTATTAATCAGTAATTCAACACTACGAGATTTCTTTGATGTCTTTCTTTTCGAAGACTTACCAGCAAAGGGCAAATCACCTGTTTCAACTTATCTTAAACAAGTAGAGAATAGCGATGTCTATATTGGGATAATTGGCAATGAATACGGAATTAAAGGCAAAGATGGGCTTTCTCCTACCGAAAGAGAATTCAGACGTTTCATTAAACCAGAATCCCATGGAGAAATATTAATCTTTATTAAAGGTAAAGATGATTCTAAAAGAGATAAAGATACACAAAGGTTTATTAAAACTATCGAGAATTCATATATTTACAAATGTTTTGTTAATATAGATGAATTAAAAACCCAGGTTCTTAATAGCCTTATTTCTTACCTTGATGAGAAAGGGATATTAAGCAAACTACCTTTTGACCAGGCAATCTGTCGTAAGGCGGGATATCAGGCAATAGATGAGGAGGAGGTAAGAGATTTCTTAGAAAATAGGGCAATTAAACTTGATGTTGATATTCCGAAAATTTCTATAAAAGACTTTCTGATAAAAACCTTAAAAGTAGTGAAGGAAGAAAATGGTGAACTTAAGCCTACAAATGCTGGTCTACTTTTCTTTGGGAAAAATCCATCCGAATATATCTCCCAAAGCGAAATAAGGATTGCACGGTTTAAAGGTGTAACACGAATTAAATTCATCGACTCAAAAGAAATAAGAGGTCCTATTTATAAGATGCTCGGTGAAGTTGAAATGTTTTTTAGAAGGAATACACGATTAGCCAATAAGATAGTCGAGTTTAAGAGAGTGGATATTCCTGAGTATCCCTATGAAGCAATAAGAGAAGCAGTTATCAATGCCATTGCCCATAGAGATTATGCATATCGCTGGTCACCTATTATGTTTTCCATCTTTGATGATAGGATAGAAGTAAGTAGTCCTGGCGGTCTTTTGCCAGGGTTAGATATTAAAAATTTAGAGGGTCATCATGCTACAAGAAATAAAACAATTTGTGATATCTTCCATGAGACAAAAGATATGGAGAAATTTGGCACAGGTATCGGTAAGATGAAGAGAATTATGAAAGAGCATGGATTAGCCGAACCTGAATTTTTGGAGGAAGGGAATTTCTTTGTGGCGAAGTTTTATGGTCCTGGCGATAAGATTTTAGATTTAGTCCCCAGTATACCCAAAGAAAGACAAACAGATTTGCGAGAATTGGGATTGAATGAAAGACAGATAGAAGCGTTAAGACTGATGGTAAATGAGAAAGAGACTCTTACAATTATTCAATATACTGAGAAATTTAAAGTTACTGATAAAACAGCGAGGATGGATTTAAAAGAATTAGTTTCAAAAAACTTTGTAGAAAAGGTCGGCAAAACAAAGGGATCGTATTTTAAAGCAAAAACGTGAATTACCGAAATAATGATAAAATTACCGAAATAACTACCGAAATCGGTTGTCGCATAAAATGTCGCATATTTTAGGTGTCTCAAGTTGGCTCGAAAGTTTCAAACTTGGCTCGTTTTTGGCCCGATTATAATATTCACATAAATCTAAAAATGTCCTTAAGACTTTATGTCTCTAAAAAATCAGAAATGTCCGTAATAATGTCCGAAATCAGTAATCACAAGACAGAGCTTCCATCAGGCTGGCGATGGGCGAATTTGAATACGAATTAGAACTGCTAACCTACTACCTTTCTTGGTGGACTTTAAGTGTCGCAATAAAAAATCTTGCAAAAATCGGAAATTCGTGGTATAATTTTATAGACTACTTCTAATAAATAAAAGAAGAATTTAATATGCATCTTAGTGAAGCAGATACAAGAGCGAAACTGATAGACAGTATAATTATTGGTAAAAAAACAAGGAGTTTTTCGTTTTGCCAAGAATAGATTGATGGAATAGAGATTATCCTATGAAAAAATATAAGATATTTGTAAGTGGTGTTCAGAAAGAACTCGCGATTGAACGGCAGGCGGTAAAAGAACTCATCTCTGAAAATATACTTTTAAGGGAGCACTTTAGTGTCTTTCTATTTGAGGATCTGCCTGCAAAGAGCAAACCTGCAAGTAAAACCTACCTCGGGGAAGTAGATAAAAGTGATATTTATATTGGTATATTTGGAAACAGATATGGAAGTGTGGGGTCACATGGTGTCTCAGCAACTGAGCGAGAATTTCGTCAGGCTCAGAAGCAAGGTAAAGAGATACTAACATATGTTAAAGGGTGGAGTGAATCAAAGAGAGATAAAAAGTTGAAAAAATTAATCAAAGAGATAGAAAAATCCGAGACTGGTTATATATACAAACAATTTAATGAAATCCCTGAGTTAAAAACTCACATTTTTGAGAGCTTGGTTACATTTTTGAAAGAAAGAGGTGTAATCAGTAAAACGGTTTTTGATATGTCAGTATGCGAAGGAGCGACATATGATGATATTGACGAGGAGAAAGTGAGCTGGTTTTTACGAACTGCAAAAATTATAAGGAAATATCCATTAGGAGAAAATACTCCGCTTAAAGAAGCATTCGTACACTTAAACCTACTTAAAGATGATAGGCTAACAAATGCAGCAGTCCTTTTATTTGGCAAAAATCCTCAAAAATTCCATCTTCAGGCAGAAGTAAAGTGTTTACATTTTCATGGCACAGAGATTGAGAAACCCTTTAAATCATATCATATCTATAAGGGTAATCTCTTTGAGCAGATTGATAAAGCACTTGGGTTTGCCCTGGATACATTGATTTTACCTGTGATACGACAGCCGGGAACAGTTGCTGTTAAAAGACCGTATGAGATACCAGAATTTGTAATTCAGGAGGCAATTGTTAATGCTGTTGCCCACAGAGATTACTACTCCTCTGCTGGCGTTCAGGCAATGGTTTTTATTGATAGAATTGAAATTTGGAATCCGGGGCAATTGCCACCCCAATTGACGATAGAATCATTAAAAAAACCTCACGCATCTTACCCACATAACCCTTTATTAGCCGAAGCACTCTATTTGACTAATTACATTCAGAAAGCCGGTTCTGGTACTGTTGAGATGATCAGGCAATGCAAGAATTATAGCTTACCAGAACCGGAGTTTATTCAAGAAATAGGACAATTTATAACAAAAATCTGGAAGGATATATATACTGATTCATATCTTTCTAAACTCGGATTGAATGAACGACAGAAAAAAGCAGTGAAATATATAAAGGAAAAAGGAAGGATAGCAAACGAAGAGTATCAAAAATTAAATGAGGTTAAAAGACGACTTGCATCTTATGAATTGACTATCTTAACTCAAAAAGGAGTTATTGAGCGTATAGGAAAAGTAGGCAGAGGTACATATTATCTTTTGAAGAGGAAAGGATTAAATTCCAATGCGCACTAAATGCGCATAATGTGCAAAAAATGCGCACTAAATGTGTGTAAAATTTTGGAAGTTATGATAACTTGGGTAAGCCAAAAATGAGCCAAAAGATCTCTGAAGTGAATAATCCACAATCTAAACTTCCAGAGAGTTGACTGCAGGTGAGTCTACTACTTACTGCCTACTGCTTACTGTCTACTACCTACTTTCTGCTACCCACTTTCTGTGACAAAAAGTCTTGCAAAAATCAGAAAGATGTTGTATAATGTATAGATTACTTCCAATAAATAAAAGAAGAATTTAATATGCATCTTAGTGAAGCAGATACAAGAGCGAAACTGATAGACCCTGCTCTCCATCGCCAAGGATGGACAGAAGATCTTATAAGGCGTGAAGAAACTGATAGGGGTATTGATATTGTAAACGGAAAACCACGGCGAAGGCAGAAGGGAAGAATAGATTATCTCTTGCGTATAAGGGTCAGTATTAACTCACAACCCATTGCGGTCGCCTTAGTTGAGGCTAAAAAAAATAATGAACCACCTGACAAAGGGCTTGAGCAGGCAAAGAAATACGCACGGTTGAACTATGTGCCTTTTGTGTACTCCTCTAATGGTTATCTCTTTGTGGAATATGACAAGTTTACAGGTAAAACTTCTCATCCGCGTCCTTTAGAGGAATTTCCTACCCCATTAGAACTACGACAGCGCTATGAAAATGAAATCGGTATTTCACTTGATAACGAAAGAGCAAAACCACTTCTTATCCCATATCCTGGGGGTGAAGCAAGCCGTCGTTATTATCAGGATGCAGCGATTCGTGCCACACTTGAGAAAATTATACAGGGCAGAAAGAGAATGCTCCTCTTCCTTGCCACAGGCTCAGGAAAAACCTTTATTGGGGTTCGTCTTTTAAAAAAGATTGCAGACGCTGGGCAGTTGCGGCGTGCTTTATTTCTTTGCGACAGAGATGAATTACGCAAGCAGGCACTATTAGCTTTTCAAAATATTTTTGGTGATGATGTTGCTCCAGTATCAACTTCCAACCCACAAAAAAATGCAAGAATACTGATTGCAACTTATCAGACTCTTAATGTAGCAGATGAGGCTGAAGATGCCAAATTCTTTCTGGAGAACTATCCTGAAAACTATTTTAGCCACATTATCATTGATGAGTGTCATAGAAGTGCCTGGGGCAAATGGAGCATTGTATTAAAAAGAAATCCTGAGGCTGTTCAGATAGGGCTTACAGCCACTCCACGCTATTGGAAGGGTGGTGGCAAAGAAGAACGAGGGAAAGATGAAGAGATAACCGCAAATAACCTTGAATATTTTGGTAATCCCGTTTATGAATACGATATGGCACAGGGTATTGAGGATGGTTATCTTCCTGCGTGTGAAATTATCAGGCGGGTAACGGACTTGGACGAGGAAGGTGTTGCTCGTGAGGATATAGAACGTTTGGGGGCAAAAGATGTCGTTACAGGTCAACCTCTTATGGCCGCAGAAGCCAGAGACCACTATGAGGCGCCGTCCTTTGAAGCCGTTATCCAGCTTCCAGATAGGGTGGAGGCGTGGTGCAAAGAGCTTTTTAAGATGTTCCTTCAAACGGGTGGGCCTCATCAAAAATCTGTTATCTTTTGCGTCCGTGATACCCATGCCGATGCTGTGGCAGCTGAAATGAACAATCTTTATGCCGAGTGGTGTACCAGAAATGGGCAGAAAAGATTGGAGCCTTACGCATTCAAATGCACTGCTTCTGTTGGAGGAAGCGATTATATTGCAGATTTACGGGGCTCAGCGAGAAATCATTTTGTTGCCACCACTGTCGATCTAA
>PEYP01000068.1 GCA_002774315.1 Candidatus Stahliibacteriota bacterium CG08_land_8_20_14_0_20_40_26 | reverse complement strand
CAAGAGGTCTCCTTGCAGGACACACATACTCACAGCATCCGCATTCCATACAATCAAGTACCCCCAGTTCCTTTGCAGTAGAGAAATCATCATTCTCTATAAATGCCAGTATCCTTGTTGGCAAAAGTCTCATAGGACATACATCAACACACCTGCCACATCTTATGCAGGGTGTCTGAAGAGGAGGAATAGATTCCTCTTTTTTTTGTATAAGTATACCGGTAGTTCCCTTAACAATAGGCACCTCATCGGAGTATTGTGCTATACCCATCATAGGTCCACCTGCAATCAGTTTGCCTGCTTCGCCAAGATATCCCCCAGCATCATCTATCAACTGCTTAAAACTCGTGCCTACCCTAACCTTAAAATTTGATGGATTTTTTACTGCCCCTGTGACTGTAACCACACGCTCAATAAGTGGCTTACCAAATCTCACCGCCTCATAAACTGCAAATGCGGTCCCAACATTCTGGACACACACACCCACATCTATAGGCAAACCCTCACTCGGAACTTCTCTCCCTGTTATCGCCCATATCAGTTGTTTTTCGGCACCCTCTGGGTATTTTGTCTTCAACACAGCAAGTTCAAAGCCACAATTCCTCACCAATTTCTCCATCTCTCTTATGGCATCAGGTTTATTCTCCTCAATGGCAATCACACATCTTCCAACTCCTATTGCCCGCGCTATCAGCATTCCTCCGAGAAGAATCTCTTCGGGCTTTTCTATCATTAGACGAACATCACAGGTGAGGTAAGGCTCGCATTCCGAGCCATTCATGATAAGTGTCTGGTATGACTTTCCCCTGGATGGAGAGAGTTTTACATAGGTTGGAAATGCTGCCCCTCCTAGACCGACTATCCCTGCCTCTTTTACAATATCTATAATATCTTTTGCTGAAAACGAATTAATATCCCTATCGCTTGAATTTTCCCATTTGTCTGTGCCATCGTTGGCTATAAATACAGAGAGCACTTCGCCACCACCAGGGTGTAGATACAGGTCTATTTTTTCTATCTCTCCTGATACGGGCGAGTGGACATTTGCAGAGATAAACCCTGTTAGTTCACCTATCTTTGTGCCAATCTTTACCCTGTCACCTTTTTCAACAATAGGTTTTGCTGGAGAACCAGTGTGTTGGGTGAGTGGGACGATAACCTTATCAGATGCTTTTGCCTCTGTGATGGGCTTTCCTGCTGTTATGGACTTGTGTTCTTCGGGATGTGTACCGCCAGGAAATGTAAACCTTTTCATAGAGTGGGATTATAACATAAAAACTTATCTCTGTCAAGAAAAAAATCACCGAATGAGGGGTCAGCGGATTAAGCGGATGACGGGTGACGAGAGATAGGTAACGGCTAAAAGACAAGAAGTCCACGAAAAAAGGCTGATCGTTACTCGTTGTTCGTGGTTCGTTATACATAATCTGAAATCTTCAATCTACAATCTGAAATGTTATTCCCCTGATTTCAACTTAAATATTATATCTACAATATGTTCTTCTCCCAGTTCTGTATTCAACTTCTTCAGGATTTTTGATTTGAGGAAGGAGAGTTGTTGTATCCATATGGGGTCATCAACATCCACCCAGATCTTTTTACCCCTGACATACCTTGGTTTTGTATGTCTCCTTATATCCCTGCCAACAACTTTATCCCATACAAATATTGCTCTTTGTCTCTCTATGCCCTTCTTTATACCTAATGAAGACAACACATTTGGAAGAACATCTTTTATGGAAATGGGATAAGACATAGTTATAAATGCAAAATGCAAAATTAAAAAAACAGGTGTATCAGCTGATTAGACTGCCAATAACCATTTTCAATGAGTCATCCAATAAGCCTCATCATTCTTCTCGCAATCTCAAAGTAGATCCCGAGTGATATAACATCCATAATGGTGGTTAGAAATGGTCCAGACATAAGGGCAGGGTCCAAGTTCAACTTTTTGAAAAGGAGTGGTAAAAATCCCCCCAGTGCTGTGGCAATTGCAACAGAGATAATCATCGCAGACCCCACTATGAGTCCTACAAAACCGCCGCTACCCGTAAGAATCGCCCGCAGCGCTGTAAGACAAGCAAGACCCGTTCCTACAAGTGCTCCAACAAGGAATTCTCTTCCTATAACCCTCCATATATTTACTATCTTTATGTCCCCTACAGCAATTCCTCTTATAACAACGGCAGCCGCCTGAGTACCAGCATTACCACCTGAATCCATCAAAACAGGGATAAAACTTGCAAGAATAAGCATAAGCTGGAGTGTCGAGGAATAGTGTTCTATAACCGAGCCAGATAGAAATCCCGCAAAGACAAGGATAAGAAGCCATATCATCCTTCTTCTTGCCGTTCCAAAAATTCCAGCAGAGAAATAACTTTCAGGTGGATTTCCTGCGGCGCCAAAGTGATACATATCCTCCGTGTCCTCTTCCTCTATCACATCTATAACATCGTCAACCGTAATTATCCCTTTCATAATTCCTTTTCTATTCACGACAGGCATCGTGGTTACATCGTATTTAGAGAAAAGTGCTGCAACTTTTTCTTGATTGTCGTCAACCCGTGCTCTTACCATTCTTGTCTTCATAATTTTACTAACTGGCTCGTCTGGATTGCACATTATAAGATCTTTTAATGTTATGATACCAACAGAACGGTCTTTCCTGTTTAAAACATAGATTTCATAAACAAAATCAGTCTCTTTCGCTATTTCCCTAAGTCTCTTCACAGCATCCCCCACGGACATCCATTCGTATACTACCACATAATCTGTCGTCATAAGTCCACCCGCCGTATCAGGCGGATAGGAAAGTAATTCTTCTACATCCTCAACCTCTTCCTTCTTCATTATAGAGAGGTAGTATTTCTTGTGTTTTTCGTCCAGCTGCTCAAACAGGTCTGCTCGGTCATCTGGTGCCATACGGTTGAGTATTGCTATTTTCTTCTTCTCATCTACACCCCCAAGTATCTCGTTTTCCTTTTCTATATCAAGTTCCTCGAACACATCTATAGCAAGTTCAACGGGAAGAAGATTGAACACGTATAATGCCTCGGAGGAAGGAAGCCGAGAGAGGATCTCTGCAATATCCTGTGTGCTTGCTTCCACAAGGATATCCATAATATCCCCGTTAGCCTTTTCCTCTATTAACTCTCGTATTCCGGGTAATAATATCGGCATATAAATAAAATGGGGCCTTTCATACCTGTCTACCGACAGGTAGAGAAAACCCCCTCTTGTTAAATTCCAAATTCCACATTCCAAACGAACCCAAAATTCTAAATCCGCATATACAGAATCCCTTGCATTCTGTTTGAATTCTGGACATTAAGTTTCACCGTTGTTGGTGTTTCGAATTTAGCCACTACTTCTAACCTGATGCTTAAAGATTTAACCTTTAATAATACGGGGCCGACCGGGCTCGAACCGGCGACCTCTGGCTTGACAGGCCAGCGTTCTAACCAGACTGAACTACGACCCCGTTGATGGAACCTCCCAAATTATAAAATATTATACCATAAATATTCATATTTGTCAAGGAAAAAAGTAAATCAGACTGACTGACCCAGGTGCATGGTATCCACCCCTTCCGAAGGATCCGTCCGAAGGATCCATATGGATATGAAATCATGCACAAAATTATCCATATGATATTGGAAGAGATGGGCGAAGAAATAAACGAGGGAACAAGGATACCAAAGGTTGAGGCTGATGTAAAGCAAAATAAAGGGGGGCGTTGAATGCCCCCCTTATCTGGATGCAGATTTAGTTTCAGTTCTACTTCATCAGCACAAGTTTCTTCGTCGCCTCATATCCATCGGTTTCAAGCCTTGCGAAGTAGATACCAGATGGAAGATTCTTACCATCCAGTTTTATAGTATGATAACCTGCCTCAAGTCTGTCGTCTACAAGTGTCTTTACCTCTCTTCCTGATACATCGTAAACCTTGATAGACACCCTCTCCTCTCTCGGAATACCAAACCTGATATCCATATCATTCCTTGCCGGATTTGGATATAGTGATAGGGAATGAACCAAAGGGATGTTGCTATACGCAGTCTGTGAACCGCCGTTTTCCTCTGTTAAGTAATATCCATTTGATACAAACACGAAATCTCTTACCCATCCAGGTTCTATACCAACAACCTCGAACTCAAGTGTTATCGTATCACCGGGTAGTAGCTCTGCATAGTTCTCATCATCAACAAGCAGTTTCTGTTTCACCGAACCAATGTCGGAGTGGGTAGCGGATACAAGAGGGCAAGGTTTTATATGGTAATCAGCGTTTCTTATCTTACCAAGTCCGGCATACTCAAGCCTATGGTAACTGTGCCAGATAAGCTGAATCTTGAGGCTGTCGTTGGATAAATGATTAGCAACTACCGGAGATACAGACGAGTGCTCTCTGGGATAAATACTCTGGATAAGCTGCCAGCCTGCCTCGGAGTTATATATTGCAACATCAATGGGACCTGACTTCGGAGACGCCATTGGAAGGAATACATATCTTCCACTTTCAATCTCTCCAAAATTCATTGTAAGAGTATCACCTTCGTACCCTTCGAAATATCCTTCATTAGGGTTTGCCATAACTTCTGTCCAATCTTCTCCAGTCTGGTCTACACAGTAGAGGGGTGCAATCGCATCCCTGTAAGGCAGGATAATGTTGTCTCCAAGGACTTCAATATCTATATCTTCAGAATGGTCAATGGCAATAAGTTTTACCATATCAATGAATGAGTGCTCGTTCTCAAACTCTCTCAGTTCGAGACGATATTCTCCATTCTCTTCTATGAGTGATTGTCTTAATTTATAAAAATCAGATACATTCTCACCATTACCTGAGCCGGCGAGGATATTATTATCATCTGAAAATTCTGTTCCATCCCAGCTAAAGACATAAGGACAACCCCCAGGAGCAGTCATAGAAAGTTTGCCAGACGAAAGCTCACCATCTGAGAAATAGACTACTACAACGTATATCCGATTCTCTCCTGGGGAGAATGGGATAGGGTCGGTATAACTGGTATTAGTTCCTGTGTATATGATTTGCCAAGAACCTTTCATATACCTCGAGAGCTTATACTCATAAAGAGTATATGGCCCAGGCTCCCATATCCAATGGAGAGAAGCTAAAAGTTCACCATTTATTAAAAAGCAACCAGTCAGCTTAGGAGCTCTATAAAGGTAAGTAGAGTCTTCGTGTGGCAGATAGTTATGAGCAGTAACAGTTACATCCATATATCCAGCAGTTGTGTAAGGTTCCATTGGTATCGAGAAAGATGCTATACCACTATCATCTGTGTTGTCTGTTTGATAAACTTCACTTCCTTTCCATACGCAGACAAGGGCATTTTGAACAGGAGTGCTTCCATATTTAACAGTAACATTAAATATATTCCCTTTCACTACACTGGGATAAGTTACATCTAATACACCTGGCACACCAGTCCAGATCTCCATAGCAGGATCACCAAGCCAGAGATACATCCTGACATTTTCCTCAGCTTGGGGTAAGCTATCGGGATGTTCGAGCATATAGGCGGCTGCATAGTTACTTACCCACCCTATGTCGAAGATCGGTGGTTCCAAGCCGTGAGCTGTATTTTCACTGCCACAAAATGCCCAATACAAAGCCTTATCATAGGTATCATTCTCCTTAGACCAACTCTCTTCAGAAGCGCCTAAAGAAGCAACTGCACCGCCGGGATACTTCTTCATCCATGCCTCTCCCAAACAATCACCCCAGTAATCAATTTTGTGTGTTTTGCAACAGATATTGAATACTACTGGTGTCTTATTACCATTGTTCAAGGAATTGATGTTAGAATTTGTCCAGGAGCCCTGAGGTTCTTCACCAGTCCAGCTGTGCCACATCTGAGGAGCACCTTCTCCTCGATAGTTCACCACATTCCTGCCATTGTTAACAGACGAGGTTACATTACTATTTGTAGCTCCATCATTGGCATAAGCAACATCAAAAGTGGGTGTAAAATATGTATAAGAGTAAGTCCTAACGCCCTCTTTACAGATTTTAAAGTAAGGATTAGTTACTTTCTCCCATGCGGCAACCAGAAGCGATTTATTTAGCCAGTTATCCAAAGAAGGATCCTTCTCATACTTGAGTATTTTATTCACCTGATTACCAAGTTCGGTCGTATTCTGGACCGACAAGCGCCCAATTCCTACATCAGCATACCAGTCATTTCCTTCGAGAAATGAATAATAGGCATCAGATGGGTAAGGCCGTGCCGGATTTCCGGCATAGTAATAAGTATAAGCTGGTATATAATTCACATCTCCTACCAAAAGCACCCATTTCAGAACAGGAGGAGTCTGTGAGTTATACTCTGCAAGAATTTCATTTTTAACCATCTGCACTGTCCAGCTGCTCTTGCTTACCACTCTTGTTTTAATCCCTCGTTTGTGGTGCCAGTTTACAAGAGGAGAAACACTATTGGTAAAGTTACTATGAGTTATTACTAAATATTTCACACCGTCAGAGGCGATTCCAATTTTTGGTAAGGAAAGAAAAATGAACCCCAAAATCACCGATAAGATAAACCTTTTCATAATGAACCCCCTCGTATAAAAGTTAACCTATTCATCTCTTATGTAGTGAAGTATTATCCCATCCTCTCCAACAGCCCACCCCTCATCCTCTGAAATAAAATAAACAGAATATAACACTGCTTCTGGAGATTCATCAACACTCCATTCACTACCATCGTAATGTAAGATTTTCTTCCCTACTGCCCATCCATCATTCGCTGAGAGAAAGAAGACAGATAGTAATCTACCAAAAAATGGGCACTCAACAACTTTCCATTCACTACCATCGTAGTGTGCTGTTCCAAGCCCTACACACCATCCATCATCTGCAGATAAAAAATATAATGATGAGTGCGTTAAATCCATGGGACTTAGGATACTATCCCACTTAGTGCCGTCATAGTGTGCAAAGTGGTAGTTAGGCATCATTCCGCCAATGCGACCGGAAACCCAGCCATCATTTTCATCCACGAAGAAGACAGAGTATAAATTTGCATAAAATGGACTCACATCATGCCAGCTTGTGCCGTCCCAATGGTATATTGCACACTCTTGTTTTAAAGATGATTTATCAAATGCCCATGCCGTGACCCAGCCATTTGTTGGTGACAGAAAGAACATATCTGTAGGATGTCCTCCTAGTTTAAACTTAGAATGGATATTCCACTCATCACCATCATAATGTAAAATTATACAACTATCCTCTTCTTCGGCGGCTGCCCATCCGTCATTGGGAGATAAAAATTGAACCCTAATAAACACCCCCGTGGTTGGAGATTCAATCATTTCCCAGCTACTCCCATTGTAATGTAAAATTGTACCTCCTGCACCTACTGCCCAACCATCATTTTGGCTCGCAAAATAAACAGAACTCAAACACTGGGTAGTCGGACTTTCTACCTTATGCCAGTATGACACACCTTCAGAGTCGGTCGGTGTCTTCTTTCCACATCCAATCAGAATACCAATAAAGGTACACACTATCAGCGTAAAAAGCATCACTTTCTTCATCTCTACCTCCATCTGGGAGACTCACTCCCAGAATCAAAACTTTACCTATCTGACTAACAATATTACAATACAAAAATCCCATTTTGTCAAGGAAAATCTCTCACTTCGTGAGAGATGACTTCGAAAAACTACTTGTCACTTTTTAGTTGAATCATTGCTCCACACTTAGTACAAACAAAACTTGTCTTGCCATTTTTATGATAATCTTTACCACCAGGAGAAAAGTCCTTGACTACCTAGCGAGGTACTCTCAGGACATACTTACACCGTGGACAAACAAACTCCACCAAAGAAGTCGAGTTGACCACTTTCTTCCGGCGTTTTCTTCTCCAGAGCATTCTTAATACCTCCACTCTCTCTTAACGGGCTGTTCCTCATAAATACTTTACTCTTTCACATCATACCTGGGGTCGTCGGGAAAAGAATATATCACCCCGTATTTCGGATGCCATATCTCCCACAATTGCATCTCACATCCACACTTGGGACACTTAAAGGGATCTTTCCCAAAACTCTTTATCATCCTTTCCCTATAACTCCCCGGCGCAATCACTCTCTCCATTAGATTTCTAAACTCCTGTGCAACATCCTTTACCCCTTCAAAAATCCTCTCTAATACCTTCCTCACCTTTGATACCTTATTCCTCGCATATAAACCATAGTGCCTTACCATCTTGAACTGCTTCGGCATTATATGCTGAATCATACGCCTGATAAACTCATATACAGGAACTGTCACCGCTACACCCTTCCCCGTGGCATGTTCTTTATACCAATAGGTCACGGTATCAAAATCGTATCCCACAATCCTTGATAACGCTATCGGTGGACTTGCCACATACTTGATCAAATATCCTACTATGTCTCGCTTCCTTACCTTCTCCTTCTTTGCATAGATAATCAATCCCTCTTTTCCCCTTTCCTCGTATATCTCGTCTATTATTCTCTCTACTTCCTCGTCATCCCCCATTATCTCTCTTACCCCTTTCAATAGATAATACATCCACTTCTTCCGTATCATCTTGTAATCCATATATGAGACATTGTGCCACACCCCATCCTTATCTAACCCACCTTCTGTAATTAAAAAATGAACATGCGGATTCCATGTAGAAGCCTTTCCCGCTGTCTGTACAACTAAGATTATCCCGGGTTCTATCTTCATCCCCTTATTGCATATAGAGATTACATCCTTTATCATTTTTACCGCACTGTCTGCCAGCATCTTCTGCATCTCCTTGGTGTGAAAGTATCCCTGCAGACGGTTCGGCTGAGTTCACCGAAGACTTCCAGGCACGGTCAAGACTACATGGCGGTGTAATACCCGAGTGAATATCGTCTTTCTGATTTTGTTGACCCAATTATCTATGTAGACTTTTGCACACCTGAGACAAAACCGACTTTTGCAAATAAATGCAACACGCTTATCCTCACCGCATCGAGAACACATATATAGAAAATATCCATTCTTAAAGAGGCCACAACCCATCATTTTCTGCACATTCTCTTCTATCACATCCGTAATTAACTCCGGATGCCTCTCTTTGAAAGGGGACCAGGGGTCCCTGAAAATCTGGACCATCACATTCTTGTAGTAGATTTCCCTTTTGTATTTCAACTTAAACAGAGTATATCACATTTTTCCACTTTTGTCAAGATATTCTTGCGGTTATTCAGCACTAAGAAATGCCCACCACAGTCCAACGAAGAGAAGACTAACCTGTCTATCCGAATGAAGAGTAACACCAAGTATACAAATGACTTAATGTATACTTTCCTGATATACTATAAAGAAAAATTTGCCACAGGGAACATCGCAGTGTCATTTTTGTAGTGTTATTTTTTTCTTGACATTTTGCAAAATTTATGTTAAACTTATATACAAAATTAGAGAACTAATCAAAAAT
>PEYP01000078.1 GCA_002774315.1 Candidatus Stahliibacteriota bacterium CG08_land_8_20_14_0_20_40_26 | reverse complement strand
GCCTTATTTGTTCGTCAGAGAAATCGAACTTGACAAAATATCTTCTCTCAAACCTTATCATATTATATCAATTTTTTTCTTTTTCAAAACATCCGTTATAAATGAATCGTTACTCTTTATTTTGGAATTAAACTCCTCCTGACTTATGCTGATGATATTTATTTCCCGCTCTGTCAGTTTTTGTAACTGAGCAATTTTCTTGTGAAGCAAGATAGTACTATGATTGCCAATTACAATGATGTCAATATCGCTGAAGGCATCCATTTTGTCTTTTGCATAAGAGCCATAAATGAAGGCCTTCCTGATACCTTTTATCTTGCTTAAAGCAGTTTTTAACTGCTTTTCAATTCCGATTGTTTTCAGAATGATTTTTTTATATTCCTTATACAGCGGATATTTCTTGTTTAGAGAGTAATATTTTTGATTGCCAATTATCTCACTCTTGAAAAGTCCCTCTCGTTCAAATTCATTTAGCTTTTTAACAAGATTCCGTTTATCTACACCCAGACGACGCACTATCTCATTAACATAAAGACTTTCGTCCTCGTGTAAAAAATAGAATGCAAGAAGTGATTGCGCAATTTTAGATGTTATAGAAATCAATTTTCCTCCTGGTGTTACATTTTACACCTATAAGTGTAATATAAAACACCGCAAAAGTCAAGAAAAAAGTCAACGGATTAAACAGATTAGTATCCAAACCGAATAATTAGTATCCAGTGAGAAATTCAAAAATCAAAATGACAAATCAAAAGTCAAAAAGAGTGACCATAGACCAATGACAAATATTCAATACCAGTAAAGATCTCAGACTTGTCACTCTTTCAATATTACACCCCATTCTGTGACGGTGAAACCCATGCGTAGGAAGGTGAGTATGGTTGGCGGATTGAGTTTGATCTCTGCATCTCTCGGAACTATGTAGAACCAGAGCCTCAGGACTACATCGGGTTTAGGTTCTATCTGAAGTCTGTATTCTTTATCAATGTCTTTATTGCCAAGGGGAAAAATATCGTAATATGGACTTTTGACGAGATGTTTACTCCAATAGTCGACAAAATCGTTTATTTCCCTCGTGTTGAATCCGTATTCTCTCATGATATCCTTAAAGAAATCCCAGAGTTCCTTATAAGCCACGCACCAGCCGTTTGACTGAGTGGGAGTATTACCAAGGGTAGCTT
This sequence comes from Candidatus Stahliibacteriota bacterium CG08_land_8_20_14_0_20_40_26, assembly GCA_002774315.1. Classification (GTDB taxonomy): domain Bacteria; phylum Hydrothermota; class UBA3073; order UBA3073; family UBA3073; genus UBA3073. The sequence goes on along the minus strand of PEYP01000078.1, from coordinate 4,827 downwards.
CATAGAACAGGTAATCATATTCCCCGTTGATTCTGCCAGATGGTTCAGTGTATACCCGCCAGTCGTTGTCATACAGTGGTTCAGATTTTGTGATAGAGTTCCCGGGACTCGACAGCAGCCTGACATTTATAAATCCCCTCTCCCGTGGATATAGATAGATGTTTGGCTTTCTTACTACCCATTCAGGTTTGGTAACGCGCTTCATATACACTTCTTTCTGTCTTGAACTTGGATACTGGTGGGCAGCGGGCTCCATAATCTAGAAGCCGATGCCAAAGGTTGTCTCATTGTTGGGGCTACATTCGTTGTTTCCGATATTGAACTTGAATCCCACATGAGCGTAGGGCATAACCATCCACTTCTTTAGACAGATCGTTCCGTTTATTGCAATGTGACTTGTCTGCCTTTCTATCCATTGTGAAAGATAACACGCGCCGACAGCCGCCTCGACAACATCTCCTGTCCACCACCAGTTGAGCCCACCCGACAGATTGTGTTCACGGTTGTTGAGGACATTGGCATACCGCACTGACGGTTCGAGCAGAAAACTGCCGCGCTGGGGAAAGAATGCTCCTATACTCGTCTCATAGGTTAATGGACACAAGGTTGTATCATCGGTAAGAAATATCCTGTTGTAGATATTCTTTACGCTACCCTCAAAATAATATGAGAGATACTGAAGGCGTGCACCAACCGACAGGTCTATACCTGTTGAGATATAGTTGTAGACAGTCCAGCGTTTGATTATGCTGAGGGTATCTCCATACTGCCACCCTATGTCTGCAAACGGTAGTATCTCAAACCGATCGCCGAGGGGAATGGCGATGGCAGCAGCAGACACAAAAATAACAACAAGCAAAGCAGTGAACATTACTCTCATTTTTGCCCCCCGGTTATAAATTAAAGTCCTGTAAATCGGACTAAAATCCTCACATTACACTTTGCTGGTTTATTTCCCCTGTCCTGTCAAATAGAAATCAAATTGGACGCAGATGCACGCCGATTGACACAGATAGGGGTATCGTAATTAAGTTATTAGGTAATTAGGTTATTGTGTTATTTTTCCTTTCAATCTACGATTTGAATAGTCTGTGCCATAAAAATGTCCAATCTACCCACTTGTTTCTACGCCCCCAAATCTTATAACTTTTACCCTTAAGGTAAGACTTCGGCCTTACGGTGCAATGTAGGGCAAAGCTTTCTACCTGTCGGTAGACAGGCAGCTTTGCGATAAATGTCCGGTGTAGCTTAAATACTTGAGGTTGACCCCTTTGACTTTACCCTGTTTATTACCCTATTTAGAAGTTTATTACCCTATTCGCTTCCATTTAGCGGATCGACCCTTGCCAAGGCAAACAATCTTTTTTTCTTTTTGTAACTGCCTGAATATAACCCGAATCATATCTCTACTTATCCCCGGGCATAGTCTTTCAATGTCTGAGATGGAAAACTCACCAATTTGATTATTGATCGTTTGAATAACAATTTCTGTCTTTCCCCCGCGAAAAGGCTTAACGCTACCTGCTCTCTCTTCAAATTCTTTGTAGGCAGAACTTATCGTTCCTAAAAAGTAATATAGCCATGGTTCAATATCGTGTTTGGCTTCGTGCCAGCGTTTGGAACTTTTCTGTAATACCTCATAGTAGGTCTCTTTTGACTGTTCTATTATCCGCTCAATACTGATATATTTTCCTACTTCATATCCATGATGGTATAAGGCTAAAAGCGTTAGTAATCTCGAGACTCGTCCATTCCCGTCTCTAAAAGGATGAACACAAAGAAAATCAAAAATAAGACAGGCGGTAGCGTAAAGCGGAGGATACTTCAACTGTTCTATACTATGTCTATATGCTAAACATAACTGATTAATCGCAGAAGGGGTTAAAGCAGATGAGATTGGTTTAAAAATAACCTCTACTGTGCCATCGGGATTTTTTCTGATGATTTCATTATCTTTCTTTTTCCATTCGCCCGCATCACCTGCTCCAGTATGGCTTAAACGATGTAATTCTCGGATTGTTTGTGGAGAAATATCCAAGTTGTTGTGTTTTTTGTGAATCAAATCAAGTGCCTTACGATATCCTGCTACTTCCTCTTCGGATCTATCTAGCGGCTTTGAATGGCCTAGTATAAGCGGTTTGAGTCTTTTTCTTTCTACGGTCACTCCTTCTATACGGTTTGAGGATTCTGCACTTTCTATCAATGCCATCTCAACAAGTGCCTTAAGGATTTGAGGAGATTGCCTGAGATATAACTCCTGTTTACCCTTGTATTCAGATATGGAGTTCATTAACCAGACAGCTCCTAGAGGCAGTTGTAAGTCTTTTTCAGTTTTTCTAAATGACCTCATCTTTTTCTCCTCGATTTCTTCTTACTGGTTTATTTCCCTTTCTGCTATGTCGAACAAAAATCAGTTCCTGACCCCAAATTCCTACCTTGGTCATTGTTTATGTCCTTTCTCTATCATTTCTTCGACTTTTCTTGCGGAGTTTTACAAAAGTTGTTTCGGTGTTCGGTTAAATGTGAAAATTTAACCTTTCCTTTTGTCACCTACATCTCTTTCACTCTTACCCTTTCCCTAAAGAATCTCTGAAATAAAACCTTGAAGGACATCTTTCTCAATCAGTTTAGTCTTAAGATTACCTAAGTCTTTTCTAATTTCTAATATTATTTTAGCAAAATCATTCATAACACTTCTTGGATCCTGCTTTTCCAATTTTTGAGCAGCAATAGATTTGCGTCTAAAATGATTAGAGGCATAAATAACATTGTCTGATGCAAATAAAGAAAGATTTATACTTGTCTCAATCATTTTTGCAGTAATTTCTGCTCCTAATTCTGGCTCTCTCTTTAATGTAACACTCTTTAATGCGTTAATCCCAATTAGTGCGGAACTTGGGATTAACCTGCACTTCTTCAAGCCCGTTTATATGTATACTTGACCCTAACATACCCCGTGAGTGCATATCTTGTATCACTTTTTCCTCTTCCCTGACCGCTTCTTGGTTAATTTTCTCTTTTTCTTCCTCATACATATTTTTTACGAGCACCTTCGTTTTGTCTTGGGTATTTTCCATTTTTGCTCCTGCCGGTATTTTTGGGTTCTCTGATATCTCAGTAGATGTTTGTATGGTCGAAGGTATAACCCCAAATTTTTTGATATGTTCAACTATACTATTCTCGAAATATTCAAGACAATTTTCCAGTGCAGTTATATTCATATTGAAACGTTCTCTCAACTTGTTGGTAAACAAGGGGGTCTTCGTTAAGAATCTTTTTAAAATTTTCCACTTGATCTACTGACCACATTTTATTTTTTCCATTTCTGTGTCCCAGAAGACCTTTAGGTACCTCGCTTCTTGCTCATTTCCGCAGTCTATATGTATTCTACCCGACTTTAAGCTCCAGCCGAATATACTTAGCTTGACCCTGTTATTCTGACAATGTCTTTTCTATTATCCTTCTCTCTTTTTTAGTTATTCCGTAGAGGTTATAGACAATTTTGTCTATCTCTGTCTGTATCTTCTGGATTTCTGTAAGGAGGGATTTTACCTTTGAAGAGACCTCTTTTTTCTTTGAAATAAATGTGTGCAGGTCTTTTGCAATTGGTATCTCCTTTATCTCATCCCAGGGCTTACCTTTATACCCTGACAATATCTTGCCAAGATATTCTATGATTTCTTTTGGAGCAATTATCCTCAGTGATTTCTTGTTTTTGCCCTTAAGCAAAATGGAAAGGAGTGGTTCGTCCAATTTTTTTGCAAATAGAGGAGCAGGCTTAATATTCCCAACAGCTAATAGGTAGAAATCATCAGGATTTTTGGGTTCGTATGTGACCTTTGAGTGGGTTCTTATATTTCGTTTATCTTCGTCTGGAAGGTTTTTGGTTAGAAGGTATTCATCGGGTTCGGGAATATCTTCTAGATTCTCAATTCTCGTAAGTCTTATCCCTGAGTAGAATTTATTATATTCTGCAAGTTCTTTCTTCAGTTTTATAATCTCATCGACTTTCTTCACAAGAAAACTATGAATTTCCACCTCCTTCTCGTCGTCAAAATTGATACGGCGAATGGGAATTTGTTTTAATCTGATTTGTCTGGAAACTCCTTCACCTCTACCCTTAAATGCCACCCAGTAATTTAATAGCTTAGAGTTTAATAGTCCAAGGGTGTATTTAATTGATTCCTTATTATCTTTTTTGGGAATATACAGGTTAATATCAGAATTTTCAAAAAAGTCCCCGGTTTGTAAGGCATATATGTTCTCTTTTCCCCATCTTGAGGTCACAATTTTTGGATTTTCATAGATGTTCCTTTTATGGGGTCTATGGAGCCTCCACCAGGTGTAGTTTTCACCATATCTGGTTAGTCTTGCAATTAGAACTTCTTTGAATTTTTCTAAGTGCCTTGTAATATTGGGAAAATCGGAAGGATTAAATGAATCGTCTATATAAAGTAGATATCTCGGTGGTTCAGTTTCTATGAAATAGGGGCTAATATCAGAGTTTTTATAGGTTCTTTTTATTATTTCTTTTTTGGAGTCGTCTTTTAGTAGAGGAATTGCCTTATCTTCGCTCAAGACAAAAATACCATCATTTGGTTCTATGTTTAGTTCCTCTTTTCTCTGTCTTGGTATTAACTCTGTATATTTTTCATTTAGATAATCCGCTCCCGAAGTCACCCCCTCATCTATCTCATACAGTACAGAAATTGGTGTTGCAACAGATTCTATCTTCTCTATAATTTGTCCTGTAGAACTGGAATAGGTCAAATTCCATGCCCCCTCTGTCAGTTCTCCTTGTTTTACTGCGATGTAGAACACATCCAT
>PEYP01000053.1 GCA_002774315.1 Candidatus Stahliibacteriota bacterium CG08_land_8_20_14_0_20_40_26 | reverse complement strand
CCTTAATTCCAAAGGCTGACGCCTTAACTCCATCACAATCGACATTAAAAGCTCTCCTGCGGACAACCACCCCGCCTCTGGCGGGGTCCCTACACTGTAGGGACAAGGTTTATTCCTGTCCGCAACATGGGAAAATCACATTTTTGCACAGCCTGTTCAGTTCTGCTCAACCTTACGAGGATATCACACTCCACATCTCTCAAGTATACGGAAGATATTTTCCAATATCTTACTATTATCAAAGCAGGCATCTATCTCCTTGGATGAAAGATATCCTCTTACCTTCTTCTCTTCCATGAGTATATCTCTAAAGCTCTTATTCTCGCTCATGCTTCTGAATGCTACGGACTGCACAATGGTATATGCATCGTCAGGCAACATACCCTTCTCTATCAATGCAAGCCTCACTCTCTGCGAAAATACTATACCTCCAGACATTCCAAGGTTTTCATACATTCTTTTCTTATTCACCTCAAGGTTCTCCACTATATATTTGAATTTATTAAGTATATAATTCAGGAGAATCGTGGAGTCGGGTATTATAATCCTCTCCACAGACGAGTGGGATATATCTCTTTCATCCCACAGGGCAACATTCTGCATCGCAGAAAGGAGATTTGACCTTATAACCCTTGCAAGTCCACATATCCTCTCCGAGATAACAGGGTTTTGTTTGTGTGGCATAGCAGAAGAACCCCTTTGCCCACGCACAAATGGCTCTTTTACCTCTCCTCTCTCGGTTTGTTGCATAAGTCTTATCTGGGTCGCAAAATCTTCCAGAGATGAGGCTATTATAGCAAGAACTGACAGATAATGTGCATGTCTATCCCTCTGGAGTACTTGTGTGGATATGGGCGCTGGTTTGAGTTTCAATCTCTCAAGAGCAATTCTCTCAACCTCTGGTGAGAGTACTGGGTATGTACCGCACGCTCCTGATATCTTACCCACCCGTAACTCCTCTTTCACTGCTTTCATCCTCTCAAGATTCCTTCTCATTTCGTCCATCCACACACAGAGTTTAAAACCAAATGTTATCGGTTCTGCGTGCACTCCATGAGTTCTTCCGACCATAATTGTATCCTTGAATTCTCTTGCCCTATCTTTCAAAATAGCCACAAGTGATTCTATATCTTTTATTATTATATCCGAGGCGTTCTGAATAAGCAATGAGAGAGAGGGATCCTCGACATCATACGATGTAAGCCCGTAGTGAAAGTAGCCCGCATAATCTCCAAGATACCCCTGCACATTCTGTACAAATGCAAGAAGGTCATGGCGAAGAGACGCCTCCAGCTTCACTATCTCCTTTACATCAAATAATGCCCTCTTTTTTATTTCATCATACACATTGGAAGGGATCTCTCCCAGTATACTCCTTGCCTCAACCACAGCAAGTTCTACTAGAAGCCACTTCTTGTATTTTTCCTCCTTGCTCCATATAGCCTTCATCTCTTTAAGTGTATATCTTTCAATCATAAAATCTCCTTTTTCTTGTTAAGGTTAACTATCTAACCACAAAGAACAGTATGCAAAAAATCATTTTAAAATTGCTAACTGCTAATTTTGCATTTTACATTGTTTCTTTCTCTCTGTGACCTCTTGTCTTGCCTGTCGCCTGCCTGCCGGTAGGCAGGGCAGACAGGTAAGACCAATCTTTTTATCCCATCTTTTAATATTGCTATTTGATTTCTTTTCTTGTAGACATTCCGCTACAATCTCAGCCGCTCTTCTCGACGCACCCTTCTCACCAAGCATTTTCCTCACCTTGTTCAGTTCTTTTTCCATACCTTTATTCTCATCTTTAAGAAGCCTCTTTATTACAGGCACAATTTTCTCCGGACTTGCCTTACTCTGCACGAACTCAGGTGCTATTTCTTTACCTGCTACAAGATTTACAAGACCTATATAAGGTATATCAACTACTGCCCTCGCGAAAACCCATGAAAGAGACGAAATCTTATATACTATGATAAGGGGCACACCAATTATTGCACACTCCAGCGTTGCTGTGCCTGATGCAGTTATAGCAAGTTTAGAACGCGATAAAACTTCGTATGTTGACCCCACTTTTACAGCTACTTTCGGATTTATACCCTCGACCAGTGAAGTTACAAAGTCTTTATGCCTATGCGATGCAAGAGGAACTATAAATTCTTCATCAGGAAATATTCTGGAAATGGATAGAAGAAGAGGAAGTATGTTTCTGATCTCGCTCATCCTTGAACCCGGTAAAAGTGCTATAAACCTCCCTTTCTCTCTTTTTTCGTCTATTGCATCCAGAAGGGGATGCCCTACAAAACAGGTGTCTATGCCATATTTTTTGTAAAAGTCCTGTTCAAAAGGTAATATTGTGATAACCTTATCAACCCATTTTTTTATGTATCTCATCCGATACCTTCCCCACGCCCATATCTGTGGTGGTATATAATAAATCACCTTTAGACCCATCCTATGTGCAGTCTTTGCAAGTAAAAGGTTAAATCCAGGATAATCAACAAAAAGCACAACATCTGGAGGTATATTTTTGAGTATCTTCCTTGTGCCTCTACCTGCCCTCCAAATGGCTGGTAGTTTACCGAATACTTCCCCTATACCCACTACTGAAAGTTCGTCAAGATGATAATAAATATGGGCGCCTTCTTCTCTCAGTCTATCTCCACCGATACCGTATACCTCCAGGTCAGGCACCAAACTGCGTAGTTCTCTTACAAGCCTTGCCGCATGATTATCTCCCGAAATATCACCAGCGGATACGAACACCTTCATACAAGCTTAATTATAGAAATAACCACAAAGACACCAAGATTTTTTAACAGGGATTTCCTGCCTGACGGCAGGCAGGTAAGAGATTGCCTGCCTGCCGTCAGGCAGGGAAGAGATTGATATCTATATTCCATCAATCAAATGCTCATAATTCTTCGGTGTTCGTCCATGCTCTCAATTATTCTGTATGCAAGTTGAATCGCCCTCTTTCCATCTTTTCCACTTACAATGGGAGAATCTCCAGATCTCACACATCTCACAAAGGATTCTATCTCTGCCCTCAATGGCTCCTTGGGAATTATTTCCAATTCCTCCTTCTTCACATATGGCTTACCATTAACCTCCGTCTTTCTCCATACATCCGCCTGATGGGATAGATAGTCTATTGAAATGTACATATCCTTCTGAAAAAATCTAATTTTTCTTTCCTTTTTATACGACACCCTTGAGGTAGTGAGATTCGCTATTGCTCCATTTTCAAACTCCAGTCTTGCGTTCGCAATATCATACTCCTCTGATAGTATTGGAACTCCCACTGCTTCTATCTTTTTTACATCACTATGAAGAAACGCCAGTACAATATCAATATCATGCACCATGAGATCCAGTATTACCGCCACATCTGTGCCTCTCTCGTTATAGATGGCAATCCTCTGTGCCTCAATAAACATGGGTTCTTTAACGAGATTTGATACCGCAATTATCGCAGGGTTAAATCTCTCAATATGTCCGACCTGCAGAACAAGTCCCTTCTCTCTTGACAGATCTATAAGTTCATCCGCCTCATCTAACCTTTCGGTTATTGGTTTTTCTACAAGTATGTGTACCCCGGAAAGTAGCGCCTTTTTTGCCGGCTCGTAGTGACTGGCTGTCGGAGTAGATATGCTTACAACATCGACTTCTTTCAGGAGCTCTGCCGCAGATGTAAAAAAAGCCACCCCGAGCTTCTCTGCAATCTTTATCCCAAGATTACAATTGATATCAGATACACCAACAAGTTGTACACCTGACATCTCATTGTATAGCCGAGCGTGATGCTTCCCAAGATAACCAACACCTATCACTCCCGCTTTGATCGGTTCACTATCTCTCGTAATAACCCCTATTATATTGCCACACCCCTCTTTGATGATCCTATAAATTCTATTAAGTGCTTTATCTCGTCGTTTAAGGGAAGTTCCTTTTGCATCTTTTCAATTGCTTGGTGAGTATTCAGCTCTCTCGAAAGAAGAAGATGAAACGCCTTATTTAATATACTTATACTCTCTTTACTGAAATTATGTCTTCGTAATCCCACGATGTTAAGTCCCATGGCGCGGAGCGGGTCGCCAGCCGTAAGGCTATAAGGCAGAACATCCTTTGGAACCCGGTATCCTCCACCTATCATTGAATACTTTCCTATCCTTACAAACTGGTGAACAGGACATAAGCCTGATATAAAGGCGTAATCAGAGACCAGGACAAACCCCGCAAGTTGTGCTCCATTTGCAATTATAACTCCGTTACCTACTCTTACATTATGGGCTATATGACAGTATGCCATAAGGTAGTTATCATCTCCTATAACTGTCTCCTCTCCCTCCCCTGTGGCACGGTGAATGGTAACATACTCTCTTATTATGTTATTTGCACCTATATTTACAAAACTCTTCTTTCCTTTATTCCTCACATCCTGAGCAGGATTTCCTATCACAGCTCCCTCATATATCTCATTGTTTCTCCCTATTTTTGTTCCTCTCTTTATACATACATAATTTCCTATCACGCATCCACTCCCTATCTCCACGCCTCTCTCAATTACAGAATAAGCACCTACTTTCACATCCTTATCAATAAATGCGTTCCTATTTATGATCGCTGTTTTATGAATGTCCACCTATATTTCCTCTCTTATCTCCTTCATTAATCGAATATAAAAGTGTAGGTTGTGCAGGGTTGTAAGTATTGGTCCAAGCATCTCACCCGCATTGAATAAATGTCTAATGTATGCTCTGGTATGATGGCGACAGGTAAAACAGTCACAGTCAGGGTCTATCGGTGTAAAATCGTTCTTGTAAATTGCATTCTTTATTACTATCTTGCCATTGCTTGTAAAAACTGTTCCTGTCCTTCCATTCCTTGTAGGAAGCACGCAATCAAACATATCAATCCCCATTTTGACATACTTCCTTATATCAGAGGGCTCTCCAAGGCCCATGAGGTAACGAGGGTTGTTCTCCGGCAGGAGAGACGCAGTAAACTCCGCAATTTCATATGAAAGACTTTTGGGCTCGCCGATCGACACACCGCCGACGGCATATCCATCAAAACCAAGTTCTGTAATTTCTTTTGCAGATTTTTCTCTTAAATCCTTGAAGGTGGAGCCCTGAACTATTCCAAACGAAAGATAAGGACGTTTTTTTCTATCTTTCATCCTCTGCTTGTACTCTATGGATTGTCTCGCCCATCTTGTAGTGTTTCTAACCGCAAATCCCGCTTCCTCATAACTTACTGGCCAGGCAACGCAGTGGTCTAACACCATTCTTATATCTGAGTTGAATATCTCCTGCGCACGTAATACAGATTCGGGAGTAAACTTGTGATACGAACCGTCAATATGCGATTGGAAGGTTACTCCGTCTTCTTCTATCTTTCTCAAATCTGCAAGAGAGAACACCTGATAACCACCAGAATCTGTCAAGATCGCCCTATCCCATCCAATGAATTGATGCAAACCGCCTGCCTCTCTAATCATATCAAGACCGGGTCGCAGATAGAGATGGTATGTGTTCGCTACAATTACATTTACATCATTTTCTATGAGGTCGGCAATTGTCTGTGTCTTCACCGTGCCCTGTGTTCCGACCGGCATAAAACAGGGCGTCTCTATAACGCCATGTGGGGTATATAGTTTCCCGAGCCTTGTTCCGGATTTTGCCTTTTTTACAACCTCAAAGACCATAATGCTATTGCCCATTTTTCCTTTTTCCTTTTTCCTTTTTCCTTATATCCTTTTATTTAAGTATCCCCAAACAGTAAGTATACAACATTTTTCAAAAAAAGTCAAGTTTTTTCCCCTGCTTTAGAAAGCAATGTATGGAAGTAAGGAGACTACCAAACTAGGGAGAAACGAACTTTGGGGTGGGTGTTTTGGGCCTCGGGCAGATTATGCGTTAATAAACCGTTTACCCCGTGAAATAATTTATTTCACAGGACAGGGATTACACGAGATTTTCACAAGAGATTATCGGAAAATGCTAAATTTCCAATACCCAATTTCCAATAAAATATCAAATTCCTAAATTCCCAGTTTCATTTTGAGGTTGGCTGCTCTTTGCATCAGCAAGCTGATGCACTCCAAAAGCAGTATTTCACTACTCCGCACTTGCCGAATCTATTTGACATTTGGCATTTGGATTTTCATTGGAAATTAGAAATTTGGATTTCGAAATTTTGTTGTCTTCGTCTGTGGTTAATTGGGGGTTATTTCTCATATATTCCCCATGTCTCCTGTTTAAGATCTCTTTCCATAAGTGATCTTATACCCTCTTTTGGAGATTCCGACTGAAAGAGTATTTTATAAACCTCCTCTGTTATCGGCATATCAACTTTCCATTTACGGGATAATCTTACCGCAGACCTTGTTGTATAGACACCCTCTGCCACCATAACCATAAGCAAAAGCACATCATCAAGGGACCTTCCCTTACCTATCTCCTCACCCACAAATCTATTCCTTGAATTTCTGCTCATTGCGGTCGTGACGAGGTCACCTAACCCCGATAATCCAGAGAATGTGAATGGATTTGCCCCCATTTTCACCCCCAGTCTCGTAATCTCTGCAAGTCCTCTCGTTATAAGCGCTCCCTTGGCATTTGTCCCAAAACCAAGTCCATCAGATATTCCACAGGCAATTGCTATGATATTCTTCAGTGCTCCACCGAGTTCTACCCCAACCACATCTGAGCTTCTATAGGTTCTGAATACAGATGTCTTAAAGAGTAATTGCACTCTATATGCGATTTTTTTATCTTCTGAGGCACATACAGTGCTTGCGGGCATACCTAATGCAATCTCCCGTGCAATATTCGGCCCTGACATTACAACGAGAGGAAGTTTTTCATTATTCATCTCCTCTTTTATCACCTGCGATGGACAAAGCAAGGTAGTTTCTTCGATACCCTTCGTGGCACTGACAATGATAGAGCCTTCGTAATATTTCTTAACATCACACACAGCCTCACGCAGACAAACACTGGGAACAACGAATATTATTATATCAGCATTTCTAACACATTCCTTTAAGCTGGCAGACAAGGTTACCTCTTGAGGAATTTTAAACCCAGGCAAGTATTTTATGTTTTCTCTGTCCTTAAATATATCAAAACCCTCTTTGGAGTACAAATATACTTCATTAAAGTTTTTTGATTGAAGTATAGAAAGGGTTGTCCCCCAATTGCCTGATCCTATGATTGATAATTTCATATTCAATCCATTTGCCTTCGAATAAATGTCGGTATTTCAAGATCTTCCGGGGTATAAATTGAGGAGTTTCGTTTTTCAGTCACTACATCTTCTTTCGGGTCTCTCCTCTGGAAAGTAGGAATCTCAAGGTCATGTTCATGCATCTTCCTTCCCTCAATCTTTGCATCCTTTTCTATACCTGTAGCAATAACCGTTACCTCCA
>PEYP01000096.1 GCA_002774315.1 Candidatus Stahliibacteriota bacterium CG08_land_8_20_14_0_20_40_26 | reverse complement strand
TTTTTCTTATGGCACGTGTATGTGCTGGTGTTGTTCCACAGCAGCCCCCAATTATTGATACTCCTATGGCAACCAGTTCTTTAGCCTTTTCTGCAATAAATTCTGGTGTCTCCTGATAGACAGGTATGCCATCTTCCAATTTTGGGGGACCTGTATTGGGTTGAATTATCAGGAGAAGGTTACTATATTTCTTGAACTCCCGGGCTATTTTTATCATATTTTCTATGCCATTACCGCAGTTGGAGCCTATGATATCTGCTCCTGCCATCTCAAGACCCAATACAGCTTCTTCTATATTTACTCCCATTATCGTGTAAAAGCCCCTTGGTGTAGAATCAAATGTCATAGTTGCTATGACAGGAGTTGAAGGGGAGATGGTCTTTGCAGCTTTAATCGCCAGTGTTGCCTCTCTTAGATCGGTCATAGTCTCTATGCATATTATATCAGCACCAGCGTTAATTACCGCTCTTATCTGTCGTTCGAAAGCATTATAGACATCTTCGGAATCAGTATCTCCGTATGGTTTTAAAAGTCTACCACTTGGGCCGCAAGATGCAGAAATGTATGCGTGATTCCCCACGACCCCTCTAACAGCGAGAACAGCATTTCTATTTATTTCCTCTGTTTTATGTTCAAGGGAATAGAGTGAGAGCTTTAAGGGAGATGCTCCAAAAGTGTTTGTTTGGATTATATCCGCACCTGCGTTAAGATAAAGGCTCGCAATCTCTTCTAATATCTCAGGGCGTGTAAGGTTGATGGATTCAGGACATTCACCTAGTTTAAGGTGTGTTATTAACATTGTTCCCATTGCACCATCTGCAACCAGTATTTCCCCTTCTTTTGAGCGTTCAAGTACTTTTTTCATATCAACTTATTTTTATGAGTTTTTTCACACACTCTACTGCACTAGTGGAATCATAACCATATGCATCTGCCCCTATTTCGCGTGCAAACTCTTCTGACACAGGGGCACCACCGATGATAGTCTTTATTTCGCCGGATAAACTCTGTTTGTTTAAAAGGTCTATAACTTTTTTCATACCAAGCATAGTTGTTGTGAGGAGGGCGGACATACCTATGACCCTGGCATTTTCTTTTTTTGCAACTTCTATGAATCTTTCAGGCGAGACATCATTGCCAAGGTCAATAACTTCAAAACCTGCGCCTTTTAGCATAATACCAACAAGGTTCTTGCCAATGTCATGCAGATCACCCTGAACCGTGCCGATGACCACTTTTCCTATAGTAGGAACTCTCTCTTTGATCAGTATTGGCTTCAATTCATCCATTCCTGCATACATTGCCCTCGCAGCAAGCAATACATCGGGAAGGAATATCTCATGCGCCTTGAATTTTTCACCTATTACATTCATTCCAGCAATTAGGCCATTATCGAGAATCTCCTTTGATGGTATTTTCTGTTTTATTGCCTGCTTTGTAAGTTCTAATACCTTCTTATCGTTACCTTGCCTTAAGTTTTCTGCAATCTGCTTCAAGATATCCATTTTATTCCTTTCTTATATATCAAACTACGCTTTCTAATGATTTGTAATTACTTTAAGTGGACTTCGCGACAAGGTTGTAGGCACAAATTCAATTTGTGCCAATCTGTAGGATTCGCATGAGCACGATTTAAAATCGTGCCTACAAGCTTTGCTATATTGAATTTATTGTCTAACAACAGGGATTGGAAGAGAATATAAGAGATAAAAAATATTTTTAGAAAAAAGAATCTCTTCTCCCGCTTTCAGACGGGATCCCGCTTTAGCGGGACAATCTCTTACAATCACTGTTAAAATTTCTCAAATCATTACAATGATTTAATTCTTTCACGACAGGTGCGTCTGGTACATTCATGACAGAACGGGAAATTGTCTTTAAAGTAGTGAATCTCTTTCTGTCCCGCAATCACCACGCCAGATATAGATTTCAGTGGATGCATTAGAAAACTATCTCCCAGTGAGATGCCAATATCTTCTGGATGCAGAAATTCAAAAAGTTTTTTCTGTCCGCTTATATGCCATCCGCAATAACCTGGACTGTATCTCACTACCCTTGTTGAAGTTGTTGCTTTCTTATTTTTAATAAGGTATTTAAAAAAGTGGTTTTCAGTAATGTCACCTGCCTTCTCGGTTCCTTCAGAGGCAACAGAATCTAACATACTTCCCAGGGCAAATTCATTTAATTTGAAGAGTTCATTTATCTTTTGACTCACTTCTTCGCCAAGTGTGACGGCGAAAAGAGCTAAATTAGCTGCTTGTCTAAAAATCTCATCAACGGGTGTAGTTTTTTCGTTTTGTCCTTCTCCACAGTAGATAACCTCAAATTCTGATATAGATACCTCTGATAGGATACCTACAGGAGCGGAAAGTTCGTAGAAAAGGTCTGTTGCTATATTAAGAAGCGCATTGATCTTTTCTGGAGGTTCTGTGCAAGGAGATATGCCCTGGTTTTTTAAAATGGCATCTGCATCTGTCTTTATATCTTGTATTGGAAAGTTGATTATCTCTCGCATGATATTTTTGATACTCCTATAAAGGCATAATTACTTCTGCACAAATTGAATTTGTGCCTACAACCTTGAAGGCAGGCTGTCCATCCCGTAACGACGAGCCTCATCCTCCATAAGTCTTGTCAATTCCCCTTTTATCTCATCAGGAAGTTTTGATGGTTTATATTCCTTTATTACTCTCTTTATTTCTCTGTGTGCCCGTTCACAAAGGGTCAATCCACCTTCTTCCAGCCATCTGGCTCTGTTTGCGCGGTCAATTACTGCTCCTGGAAAGTAATGTTCTTCTCTGAGATAACGAAGTGTATGTTCTGATATCAGCAGATGCTTCTCCTTTAAAAGTTCCTTGAATCTTGGAAGTGAGGGAAAATCCTCTCTGGGCTCAATACCTTTTATCAAGCGCAGGGTCGTTCCGCAGATTTCATTGTCCAAAACCAGTTTTTCGAGGCTCTGACAGCTTTCGAAATCGAGCATACCCGGACCAGATATATTATTTATGCCGGCGAGAGCAGCCAGGGTTGCTCCCATAGACGATTCAAGTCCAGCCTGAGCATCAAACTGCTTTGAATCGCTGAGTGATATGTAGGCCTGAGTTGGCAGGCCCAGGTACTTTCCAATTTCGTTGTAGGCACAATCTATCATCTGTGTCTCTACTGCCCCCGTTGGTGTTGTTTCATAGCGAACATCAAATATGGCAGGCGAACCCCCATACAGAACTGGAGTACCTGGATTGGTAAGTTGGCTTATCACCAGTCCACTTAAGGTCTCTGCAGTATGCTGTACCAGTGTTCCAACCAGTGTGACTGGTGCCATAAATCCTGATAAAGGCATAGATATGTATTCTACTGGAATAGAATAGAGGGCACAGTCAAGCACATTTTGCGATGTAACATCGCTCCATTTTAGAGGTGAAGTCGGACAACAGGAAAATATTGTAAGAGGTTTTTTCGCTAATTCCTCTTTTGTTCCACGTACTACAAGCTGAAGGTCTTTCATTATATTAAACGCCTGAATGGTAAAAGATCCAGTGACAACAGGCTTTTCACAATAGAGAAGACTTAGATAAAGGCGATAACTGTCAGAAATTTTTTCAGTTACATCGGCTGGTATGAATGCTGTACTCTGGGAAGCAATGTTTTCAAGCCTACTTACAACTTTTGTATAATTTATATAATCCGTTGTTGTGGGTCTGCGTATTTTTTCCGTTTCATAGTCCAGGATGTTTAGTGCGGTAGAACCCGGTGTAAAATAGACATTGAATCCTGAAAAGTTATGGGTTTCGTAACCGAGCACATCATAGAGATTAAATGAGCCAGGAGCAGTTTTTAATGCTCTGTCTATAATATCTTCTGTAAGAAATACATGATATTTATTCGGTTCCACCTTTGCACCATAATCTCTCAGCATAGAAAGAATGTCTTTATTGTGTATCTCCACGCCCAGTTTGCAGAGGATGTCCCTTGCTTCTGAAATTATCCTTTCTATAAGCTCGTCTTCTAAAAATTTAACAACAGGTCTCATTACAAAACCCTCTTCTATTTAGGTAATTAAGTCATTAGGTCATTAGTCATTATAGTGTTCACTCCTTATGCCTTACGCCATACGCTCTTCTCTCTTCTCTCTTCTCTCTTCAGTCTTCCGTCTTTATCCTTATTCATTCCTCTTTGTGTTTTTCTCTTCTTAACTTCCTTTTTTCTTTTATGGATAATTTTGGTTTTCTTTTAACCGCTTTTTTCACTTTATCTCTTTTCCTTTTCGCGCTCATTTTCATCTCCTCCTTTTTTATTACTTCCATTGAAATCCTACTACCTGGACCATCTCCTCTGGCTACTGCAACAGCAACTTTCTCTCCAACCGCTTCCGATATCTCCGCAACATCTCTATGTGTAAATCCCGGGCAAAGAAGAATTGAGTGGATACCCTCTTCTTTGACAAGTTTTTTACACACTTCAACTGCTTGATTTTGGTCCTTGACCAGTACTGTGAAGAGTTTGTACTTGGATGTTTCAATCACACAGTTGTGCTTCTCTGGCTCTGCATCGGGGGTATGCGCAAGAAAAACCACTTTAAATGCCATATCCATCACCTCCTATCGTAATTTTTATATGGTCAGTTCTTGGATATTTTACTTAACTTATTTATATCCGACAATCTGGATACATCGCCATAATGGAGACAGGTGTGATTTTGATTTAAAATATTTTTTAATTTTCTAAGTCCTTAGCACTAAATACACCTAAATTTCTGTAGTCTTTGAATTTCGATGTTTAAAAAAATCTACCCGTGAAAGGAGTGGGAAGAAGCTGATATTGCCGTTAAATCTTAGAGTTATTATGTCTTAAAGTCATTGGGTCATTGAGTCTTATTGTTATTGAACCGAGATGTTGTGTGCCTTCAGTTTGTAATCTGTAGTCCTCTATTTAAAGTAAAAAAATATTGTTATCCTTGCAAATTTTTTTCATTTCATCGAGCCAAATACTTGATTGAATTTCGCCTATATGGGCTTTCCTTAAAAAGAACATACACAACCTGGACTGTCCTATCCCACCACCAATTGTTAAAGGAAGTTCTCCTCGTAATAGTCTTTGGTGGAAATATAAATTTACCTTATCAAGTTCCCCCTTAATTTTCAATTGTTTCAATAAAGATTTTTTATCTACTCTTATTCCCATTGAAGAAAGTTCCATTGCGCAATTAATTAGAGGATACCAAACAAGTATATCACCATTAAGTCCTCTTTTACCTTCCTCGGTTTCCGTTGACCAGTCATCGTAATCTGCTGCCCTTTCATCATGGGGCTTGCCATTTTTTAATTTTGCTCCTATCCCAATTATAAACACTGCTCCCTTTTCTCGGCAGATGGCGTCTTCCCGTTCTTGCGGCGAGAGGTTTGGGTATTTTTCTTCTAAGTCTTCGCTATGAATGAAGTAAATCTCATCTGGAAGGACCGGGCTTGAAATTTGTTCATATGTTTGACATACTACTTTTTCTGTCTCTTTTATGATTTTATAGATTTTTCTTACTATATATTTAAGAAGTCCTAAATTTCTTTCCTCTTTTTCTATAACTCTCTCCCAATCCCACTGATCAACATAGATTGAATGTAAATTATCTAAACTTTCATCAGGTCTTATGGCGTTCATATCAGTGTAGAGACCTTCCCCATACTTAAAGCAATAATCAGCAAGAGCTATCCTTTTCCATTTAGCCAGGGATTGTACAATCTCGGCTTTTTCGTTCATATTCGTTACATTAAAGCTTATAGGTTTCTCTACACCTGTTAGAGTATCATTAATGCCTGTTCTACTTAGCACGACAATTGGGGCAGAAACTCTTGTTAGGTTCAATTCTTTAGCTAAATTTGTTTGGAAAAAATCTTTGATGTATTTTATTGCTTCTTCTGTTTCTCTTAGATTTAAGTATGATTTGTATCCTTCAGGAAGGGTTAGTCTTCCGTTAGAAAAAGTTATTTTTTTGAGGCTCTGTGTTTTCATAATCCAAGAATATGCATTAACCACACCCCGCCTTTGGCGGGGTAGGGATAATCACACCTGTCTACCGACAGGTAGAGATTTTCACAGAGTGTAAATTCAGACCCCTGTCTTTTTACTTTATCCTTTTTCCTATAGTATGGCACTAATAGTACTTTTCATTTATTCATTAATGTAGGTTATTTTAATCTTTTTGCTTTCCTCATCAAGTTTTTTTAAAATTTCTTCATCTAATTTCCAGCCCATTGCAGATACATTTTCTTCAGCCTGTTTTTTATTCTTTGCTCCAGGAATTGCAACAACTCCCTTTTTCTCTATTAGCCATCTAAGAGCTACCTGCGTGGGTTTTTTGCCAATTTTTTCTGCAAAATCCGTAAGGAGTTCAACAAATTTAATTATCTGAGAATAATTTGGTTCCCTAAAAAGGGGGGCGTCTTTTCGTAAAGAATCATCGGGCTTCTTATTATGTGTGTACTTGCCCGTTAATAAACCTTGTGCGATAGGGCTGTAAGCTATAATTGATATATTACTGGATAAACAATAGGGAAGAATTTCTTTATCGATTTCTCTCGAGACAAGGTTATACCTAACTTGATTTGAAACAATGAAATATTTTTTCAATGCTTTTTGAGCTTCCTTTATGAGTGGAACAGGGAAATTTGATACTCCGATATATCTAATCTTTCCCCGGTTTACCAGTTCTTCCATGGCTCTCATAGTTTCTTCAACAGGTATATAAAGGGCGGGCCAGTGAAATTGATATAAATCAATATAATTGGTTCTTAGTCTTTTTAAACTTCCTTCACATGCGGCGATGACATCTTGATATTTTGCATGGGAACCAGATACCTTTGTGACAATTATTACATCCTTTCTTTTTTCTCCCAGAATCTTACCTATCAATTCTTCTGAAAAACCATTTCCATAAACTTCTGCAGTATCTATCCAGTTAATGCCTTTTTCTAAGCTAATCTTTATAGTCTCTACAGCATCCTGTTCTCCAAAATCCCTTCCCCATCCCCAAAATTCAGAACCAAACTGCCACGTTCCCAAACCAATCTTTGTAACTTTCAAATCACTCTTTCCAAGAAAC
>PEYP01000086.1 GCA_002774315.1 Candidatus Stahliibacteriota bacterium CG08_land_8_20_14_0_20_40_26 | reverse complement strand
CTGCGCCCAATTTGTTGATTACTGTATTACGGATTGTATCTTTCGCTTGAGATAGGACAACTGTGCTATAGTAAAGATATTATAAGATAACCAATATAAAACTATTCCTGATGGGAGGGAGAGAAATATAAATGTAAGAAATATGGGCATCATGTAAGTTAGCATTCGCTGACTCTCCCCCTGCGTTGCTTGTGTCCCCATAATTTTCTGCTGGAGAAACATAGTTATTCCCATAAGAATAGGTAAGACAAAATATGGATCGGGTTGTGAGAGATCTTTTAACCAGCCCACAAACTCTGCACCTCTCAGGTTTATCGTGGTCTGAAGTATGGCATAAAGTGCAAAGAATATAGGCATCTGTATCAGTAATGGCAAACAACCACTCATTGGGTTAACTCCGGATTTCCTGTAAAGTTCCATTGTTTCTTTACTTAGTCTCTGAGGGTCTTTCTTGTATTTTTTCTGAAGGGCGAGAAGCTTCGGTTGAATTTCTGCTGTCTTCCTCATGGTCTTCTGATTAAACGATGTTATCGGGTAGAATATGAAGGATATTAAAAGGGCAAATAGAATGACGACCAATCCGTAATTTGGCATAAAGCGACCAAAGAACATAATTACAAATAATATAGCACGAGATATAGGTTTTATAAATTTCCATCCCATATAACAGGCATGTTCAAGTCCTACTTTATAGGATGAGAGAAGTTGATAGTCGAGAGGGCCAATAAAAAGTAGATATTCCAATGTGGATTCGGGTCTTGTTGTGAGATATATGCCCATCCTTGCATCGTCAGGATTGATAGTTTTTTCTCCTGTAGGGCTGCATCCTCTGCCACCAGGGATACAACCTCCTCCACGAGGAGGAGATTTACTGAATCTCCTCATTTTGACACCTTTTGCCTCTGCTTTCTTTGGAATTATGGAGGCAAGAAAATATTTATTCTTGATCCCTACCCATTTCAATGTCGTAGAGGGAATCTCTTCACCCTCATACGAGAGCGAGGATAAGGAGGTAGATATAGGTCCACCTTCTGTAAAGGCAACTGCTGAAAAAAATCTCAACTCATCTTGCTGGTTTTTCTCTGTAAAGAGAAGTCCGCCATCCCAGGCAACGATGTAATCTTCAAGTACAGGAAGATCCAGGGAAAGCAAGACAGCATAATCTGTATTAGAAAATGTGTATTTCTTTATGAGTTCTTTACCATCATCCAAACGAAGGATATATGTGATAGAATTCTCGTCTCTTTCTTTAATGGAGTAAATAGAATTTTTCAGGTCATAGGTCTTGCCATCCATCCTTATTATATCGCTGACGCATCTTTGTCCGGGCGGTATGAGTTGAACGAGACCGTCCTTATGGTGTTTGTATTCTTTGAGTGTATATTCCACAACAGTTCCACCTATATTTGAAAATACTGCAAAGACAAAAGGTGTCTCTATTGTATCGAGCTTTGCGGTTACAGAAAGTGGTCGCTTCTCTTCGATTACAGGCTTTACTTCTTCTACGCGGGTAGTATCGGGTGCTTCTATTTCTGCTGATGGAGGTGTGGATCTCATCCTTTGCATCATAAAGATGTTCCAGACTACCAGAAGTACAATGATGAGTATTACGGCAAGAAAGTTTGTTTTATCCATAGATAGATTATTATAACATAAAAACAGGTAAAAGTCAAGAAAAAAATCACCTTTTATCCTTCTTTTGCAGTATGAAGCCAATTCCCCCTATTGAAAGAAGTAGAATTACACCTATTATAACACCCATCAAGGAGAGACAGGATATCAAAGTCACGATGACGCCAGCAGTCAACACGCCGGCAAGTATGCCAATCATTGCATATTTGAGGTCCATACCCAAAAGAAACGCTGCTATTGAACCGGTCCAGGCGCCTGTTATTGGCAATGGTATTGCCACAAAGATTGTAAGGCCAATGGTTTTGTAGTTTTCGACGATTAAAGATCGCGATTTTGTATATGAGAATAACCAGTTAAAAAAGGTTCTAAAAGGTCTCCATCTTGACAGAAGCTTAGAGAATGGACCCAGAAACAACAGAATTAGAATAGGCGGTATCAGATTACCAATCACTGACACGATATAACCATAGGGGATAGACATCTTAAATGTATGAATTGCAACTGGAATGGCGCCCCTCAATTCAGACACCGGCAACATCGATATTAAGAATACCGTAATGGGTCCCTTGAGGCCCGATTGGAGTATTCGTTCAACAACCCCGGCAAACATGGATATGAGAAGTAATGTTACTGATGTTGTCATTTAATATCTCCAATGTAAATCTTGTAAAGAGAGTTTAAGGTCTGTAGCATTCTGCTGTTCATCTTTTCTTCGTCTATAGGATACAATTTTATTTCCTCTTTTGAAAAGGATAGTGTAAATATATTTGAGGAGAAATACATATTTTTACCTTTTCCAAACAAGGTATAATCACCGGGATAGAGATTCTGAATGATAAAATTGCCCATACTGTCGGATACGGTAAACTGAGAAAGGCTTCCATTTTGGGTCATAAGCAGGACAGTTGAGTCCTCTATCATTCCTTTTAACCATATAAGTGGAAGATTTTTCTCCCTCGTAAAGATGATTTCAAGCTTTTTGGAATTTCCTGCCTTGTCCCAGAATACTCCGTAAAGATGATAGACAGTTAGTGTGTCTATTGCAGAGATTTTAAATTTGATCTCGGTTTTTGCTTTATTGCAATTGTGGTCCATCTTTGCCTCAGGCATGATGTAGGTGCAGAAATTATCGATCTGTTCTGTAAATTGCACTATGAAATTCGTATCCGACGGCGTATTTCTGACAGTCGTGGATGGAGATCTCGCAATAGCGGGTGGTATTGTATCCTCCTTTAGTGTCCCTCTAAATCTGGTTTTATATTCGTCTTTTCCGTTTCCTGAAAGGTCTCTGATATTTAATAATCTAATTTTATACTCCACCGTGTCCATATCAGCGGTGGTGAGAAAGATTTTCTTTCCCATTGCCACAGAGGCAAGAATATGAAGTCCATCCGTTATGATATTTGAGAGGCTTTCGGCGGGTTGTGTTTGAATGTCCTCGTTAAAGATTACCTCTATGTGATTGCGGTCGACTACCTCCACAGCTGACAAAGATGGCGGGGTTTTATCAGGAGAGGTGGGAGGACCTTTCTTTGCACAATTTGATAGGGAAAGAGATAGAAACAGAAATAGACAAATTTTTTTTGCCTTCATTATTATATTACAACTCCTGTAAGCAACCTGCACATAAGACGAACTGCCGGAATGAGCACACTATTAAATAGCAGGAATAGAAGCGCAAAGACTATAATAAAGCCATAGGGTTCTATTCTCATATATTTTTCATACGCATCATGTGTAAGAAACCCGGCAACTATTCTTGAGCCATCCAGAGGAGGAACAGGAATGAGATTAAACAGAAAAAGAAGAAGATTTATAAAGACCGCATACAAGAGAAAAAATGAAATAAACCCGATCCCCGTTATTCTACAAATAATTGCAAATATTATGGCAAGTCCGAGATTTGAGAGTGGTCCTGCTGCACCTATCTTCGCCATATCTTTCTTGGGGTTACGGAGGTAATACGGATTGATAGGCACAGGTTTTGCCCAGCCTATAAGGAATGGCGATCTCATAAGGATGAGAAGGATCGGAAGCACTACTGTTCCAAATGGGTCTATATGGCGAAGTGGATTCAGGGTTAATCTTCCAGAGTATTTTGCCGTGGGGTCACCGCTTCTGAGTGCTGCATATCCGTGTGAAACCTCATGCACGATAATAGAGAAGAAAAGAATGGCCAGTTGAATCAGTATTTGCGTTAGTTTTTGCATCTATCTTTTCCTTGCTTTTATGCCTGCCCATAGGGAGAGGATTACGATTAATCCTCCGAACACAATGTTTGAGAATTTTATGCTTCCACCGTACATAATTCCTGAAGCAAGAATCCATAATCCTATATAAAACATCACCCAGCACTGCCACATATCTTCTCCTTTTTGTTTTGTGATTGGTTGTGGGTTTTAGTTATTTTAACATAAAAAACCCGATTTGTCAACAAAAAAATATGAATATCTTGGCTGAACACCTCACATGGTATCCACCCCAAAGTTTTTATAACTGCCTAAATTTGATGTGGTTACACAGAATCGACACCGACTTGCATTCTTTATCAGAGGAATTCACTACTTCTTTGCATTGAAAAAGCATAAACTGCCGCGCCGCCAGCGCAAATCACTGTAGAGAGAACGATCGCACTGGAATAGGTCTGCATAACATCAAAAAGCCTACCACCAACAGAAAATGAAGCCAATAAATATCCCAAACTAAAAAGGATTGCTCCGATTGCCGCCGTTAACCCATAATGCAGATTGCAGAGAATACATTAATAAATTTCTTCATCTTTGCTCCTTCTTTGAATTTAGTAAAATATTCAAGTTGACCTTGTTGGCAATTTTGCTTCTTTTAATCGTATGAACCAAAGATTCAACAGGAATTATTGGATTAATTTTTAAGAAGAAAAAGAGGGCGTAGAGAGCGGCGTTTCTGGGTCCAGCATGTCTACGAAAATTATGCCGAATTATTTTTGCCCTGGTTTGCGGTATTTTAAGACTTTCATCAATAAATAGTTTCCCTCTTTCCATTTACTCAATTCTTTACTACGCAAGGTCATAACCTTCTCTTTGGAAGTAAGCAGTATGACAGGGGTGCGCAATTTAACAGCAACTGAGAGGGTGGCAGCAGGGATTTCCCAGCAATCGTTTATTTTGGAAATGCAAAAGGTTGGAATGGGATAGCCACCCGAAATGAGATCATTAAGCAGCAAAAGGTCGCCCTGAGCACCACAGGTAGCGGTACCGGTGGAGGGTCCCAATCGCTGAACTAAAATAATCACAAATGCTGCTCTTTCTATAGATTCTTTGTTAATTTTAACAATTTCTGCCATCATTCCAGAAATCCTTTAATCGCTTTTAATACTTCCCTTAAAGATGGAACATCGAACCATTTTCTTCCCGTTAGCTCATTTGTATAGGCTTTATAAATCAATGAAATAGAATTTGCTAATTCCGTTGGTAAAGGAGGTGGTAAGGTTTTTACCAAGCTCTTCCAGTCAACCTCATCTTTTCTTTTTGCATCTTCAACGTCTTTATGCCAGATTGTCCCGCGATAGGATATCCTTGCTATCTCTTTACTCACAGGAAGCCCCTCATAAGTAAATCTGCACTCATCCAATGTTCCAAGAGCATCAACAAGCATGAGGTTTCTATCTCCATCAAATCCCAATTCTACTTTCCCATCTTCATTGAAAAGTCCAATCTTACTCACTTCCTTGGTGATAAGGTCGTTTATAAGTAGTGTTATCCTTTTCATCTCTTCTATTTCATTTTCGCTTAAATTACAGATTCTTCTTGCTTCTTCCCAGTTTATGTATCTATCACTCGCTTCAAGTTTTGTAAATACATCAATGATTGGTTGATCCAGAACCTGTCCTGGCACAGGCGTCTCTTTCAACCCTATGTCTTCCAATTTCAAACTGCCCGCATTTAACCTTCTGAATACAGAAGAGCCCTCAGGTAATGAATTTCGGTATATTATTTCCAAAGGTATGAGGAATTTTACTTTCTCTTCTTGATAGACAGAATAATCATAAGTATTTGCTTGAATTTTTGGCTTTATCACTCTAAGTAGTTTGAATTCCATCGTATCTGTGGGTTCTTTTAATTCATCTATTCTTTTGACTTTTCCATCCTCTACTACCCCAAGATAATGCGTCCTTATTCCTAATTTCTCAAGTTTCGCGAAGAAGTAAGCAGTTGCAATACAAATTGCTTTGCCTTTATCAATTATATGGTCTGGCATCTCCCCCCAGTCAAAAACAGAATAACGATCAGAAAAGACAAAACGCCCTATCCCAGTCTTTCCATCTTCAGGTTTTTTTACAACTACCAAATCTTTTACACTACCCATTCTTCACCTCCCTTTTAAATTTTTAGTATTGTCAAAAATTTAACCACACCTGCCTACCGCAGGCAGGGAGAGCACAAAGGAATCAATTCAAAATTATCAATGCAAAACTATCAATTTGCGAAAAATCATTTTTAAATTGCTAACTGCTAATTTTGCATTTTACATTGTTTTTTTTGTCTCTGTGACCTCCCTGCCTGACGCCTGCCTGCCGGTAGGCAGGGTAGGCAGGTGTGGTTTGTCACATCCTTTCATATTCTATTTGACACTACCTTTTGCACATACTAAATTATGGCTACCCTTCTCACGATTTCCATAACTATACCGGTTATAGGGGCTACGGTGAGATTATCATCCAGTGATATAGAAAGTAGCTCTGTAATGGTTGCCGCAAGTGCTCCAAATAGAATGAGCCAGAAAGTTAACTCGATACGGGGTAGCTGCATCAATCCAAACCCTATGCCCATACAGACAAGGAAGAAAGATAGGCTGCCCTTGAGACTCTTCTTACCACCCATAAGTTTAATCTTTCCAAATTTCATACCTATCAGTGTGGATACGGCATCACCAAATACGAGAAATAATATTGCTGTTATTGCTATGCTTTTTGGCAGGAATATGATCACAATTAATGCAGCGATAAGAAAGTTTGTAGTTCCAACAACCCTTCCTGGTTCTGCCTTCAGTATTCCCTTTGAGTGTGCTACCATCACTTGCCATGCCCCTGGTGCTACACGACGAAGTATCTCCACTGTTGTCATGATACCAAGTAAATAGAAGAGAAACGAGAGCACGACGATCTTATCGGGTGAAAAGTAATAAATAAGCGGGAATATGATTCCCACGCCTATCCTATAAAGTTTTCTCTTCCAGGGTATCATCTTACCCCCTATGTAAAAATTTCAAGCATCAAACTCTATATCTCAAACAGGCCCTAAATGAAGCGTCCCAATCCAGTCTTTCTATCTTCGAGCTTTTTCATAACTACTAAATCTTTCACACTACCCATCTTGTATCGTCTCCTTATCATTCCTTTCTATTTCTTTTCTCTTTTCCTCCTGATACTCTCTTATCTTTTCTTGCAATTTCTCATCAGAGAGAGTAAGGATTTTTACTGCGGCAAGTGCAACCTGCTCTGGTTCCAATACTACCATAGGGCAAACTCCAGATGGCATCCTGAGACTTGAGAAGATATCTGCACCCGCAAATTTATCGCTATAAGGGGGACAAGCAATGACAGGCTTTATGGTATTGGCATCTACAAAACCACTTAAAGCATTGCTTCTTCCCGCTACTGTAATAAACACAACCTCTTCTTTCTCGCACCCTTTGATGATCTCTAATACTTTAAATGGGACCTCGTGAGCAGAGGCAATCCTTAATACGCATTCTACTCCAAATCTCTCCAGAGTTTTTGAGACCTTCTTACAATGTTCCACATCGCTTTTTGAACCCATAATTATCACCACTTTACCCATGCTTTCACCTCCTATTGGTTTATGTTGGTGCCTTTCACAAAACTCGTAATCC
>PEYP01000111.1 GCA_002774315.1 Candidatus Stahliibacteriota bacterium CG08_land_8_20_14_0_20_40_26 | reverse complement strand
AGAAAGCGTCCCAGCAGAAGGGTAATGTAAATATAGGACTGTTGGATTACCCCGTTCTTATGGCAGTAGACATACTTATATATAAGGCAGAATTTGTGCCTGTTGGAGACGACCAGATTCCGCATATAGAATTGACAAGGGAGATTGCAAGAGAATTTAACAAGAGGTTTGGAGAGACCTTTCCAGAGCCAAAGGAGATTGTGAGGCCAAGGATGCTTGGGCTTGATGGAACAAACAAGATGTCAAAGACGCTCGGTAACTGTATCTACCTCGACGAATCACCAGATGAAATATGGAAGAAACTCGCACCTGCAGTTACAGACACCAGGAGGAAAAAGAGACAGGATCCAGGAGAGCCCAATGACTGCAATATATTCAAATCCTACCATAAGGCATTTTCCAACAGAGAAGAACTTACATATGTTGAAAAAGGGTGTAGAAACGCCTCTATAGGTTGCCTTGACTGTAAGCGAATACTATTTGACAATATAGTCAAAGAACTTACACCCGTGAGAGAGAAAATAGAGAGATTCAAAGATAAAAAGGATTATGTGATGGATGTGATAATCGAGGGCTCAAAAAAGGCGGGAGTTCTGGCAGATGAAACATTAAGGGAAGTGAAGCAGAAAATAGGATTTGACTACTTGAGTTAAGGAGAGATATAATCTGCTGTTTACTATTTGACACCCTTATGAGAAATATTCGTACATTTTTAATTCTTTTTTCCCTGCTCATCTGTATATCACTTATCTCTCTTTTTGCTAGCACCTCACTTCCTTCCATTTCTATTGTCACCCAGTTGAGATTACCCAGGCTCATTCTGGCAATATTCGCCGGTGGTGCGCTTGGTATTGTCGGTTCCGCATTTCAGGGAATGTTACGCAACCCCCTTGCCGACCCTTATATAATAGGAGTCTCGGGAGGAGCCTGCCTCGGAGGCACTGTTGCAATTCTTTCCGGTCTCAGGCCTATTCAGATATTTGCATTTGCAGGAGCGCTTGTTACCATATTTGTTGTAGAAAAACTGGCTACAATTGCGGGCAGACTTGAGAGGGAGGCACTGCTCCTTTCAGGGGTTGTATGTGGCACACTTGCGGCGTCCCTTGTTATGCTATTTATGACAATTGGTGGCAGAAGTCTTGATGAAATGATATATCTCCTTATGGGTTGGCTTGGAGTTATATGGGACAAAAAACTTCTTATAGGATTCGTCGTTTCTGCGGTAATCGTTACCATTGCTTCTTTTATAATCTGGCTTCGTTCTCAAGAGTTAAATATTCTCTCCTTGGGGGAAGAAGAAGCAGTCTCCATAGGCGTGGATGTTGAACGCCTTAAAAGGGAGATATTTATACTTGGCTCAGTTATAGTAGGGCTTGTTGTTTCAATGTGTGGGGCAATAGGATTTATAGGTCTTATAGTTCCGCACATAACACGACTTCTTTTGGGCCCTAACCACCGTATTCTTATTCCTGGCTCTGCGATTATGGGTGCAATCCTTCTCGTTTTTTCAGATATGGTTGCGAGGGGTATCGCTGTATATGAACTTCCCGTCGGGGTTATTACCTCAATATTTGGCGTGCCATTTTTCCTCTATCTTTTAAGAAGAGGATAATCTGGATTTATAAGGAGAAATGGAGAATAAGGAAAAATGGAGAGCCTGCCTGCCGCAGGCAGGGATGAATTTAATTTTTGCACGGTTATAAACCGTGCCTACATGTAGGCACAAATTCAATTTGTGCAATTGACTGCGGTTAATTTTGTATATTTGATATATTTTTATATATGCGGATATTGATGGTATCAGATGTATATTACCCCCATCTTGGGGGTGTTTCGGAACATATATATCATATGTCCTGTGAACTAATGAAGAAAGGGCACACTGTTACTATAATGGCTCCGCATATGGATAGGGATGATGAGGTAAATAGATTTCCTCCGGTTGTAAGGGTTGGAAAGGCTTTGCCTATCTTGGTAAATCGTTCCCGTTCACAGATTGCAGTTACATGGGATATACAAAAACAGGTAAACGAAGTGGTTAAAGGAGGATTTGATATAATTCATATTCACAGTTTTGTGCCCGTACTTCCAATTCTTGCGTTAAAATATTCCGATACTAGGAATGTCATCACTGTTCACGCAGCCTACGACAGGAGTCTTGCGTATGAGATGTCAAAGAGGTATTTAATGAAATATTTTAACAAACTTGATGCGAGGATAGCCGTCTCAGAGATTGCAGAGAAGTCTATATCAACGTTTTTCCCCGGCAGGTATATAATAATTCCGAATGGAGTGGATATA
Organism: Candidatus Stahliibacteriota bacterium CG08_land_8_20_14_0_20_40_26; assembly: GCA_002774315.1. Taxonomy (GTDB): domain Bacteria; phylum Hydrothermota; class UBA3073; order UBA3073; family UBA3073; genus UBA3073. Next base: position 5,652 of record PEYP01000111.1, on the reverse strand, counting down.
GAGAGATTTAATCCAGAAATTGAGCCTCTACCGGAACTCAAAGGGAGATTTAATATACTCTTTGTTGGCAGATTTGAACCCAGAAAGGGGTTGAAATACCTTCTTTCTGCATTTCCAACGATAAAGAGGGAAGTGCCCGATGCAAGACTTGTCATAGTTGGCAGTGGTAGTTTTGAGGTTCCCAGGAGATACTCAAATGATATAGTTCTACGAAAATGTGTCCATCTATCACAAATTCCCCGATTCTATGCTTCCGCTGATGTGTTCTGCAGTCCTGCGACCGGGAACGAAAGTTTTGGGATTGTGCTTCTCGAGGCTATGGCAAGCGGAGTGCCTGTTGTAGCATCCTCTATACCGGGTTACAGGTGTGTTATAAAGGATAGTAATACGGGAGTGCTCGTGGAAAAAGAAAACCCGCAGGCAATAGCATCCGCCATCGTAAGACTTGCAGAGAATAGGGAATTACGAGAAAGGCTGGGGAGAAGGGGCAGAGAGTATGCTGTTGGATTCTCCTGGAAGAGGGTAACTGACAGGGTGGAAAGAGTTTACAAATCGCTATTTGTTCAACCAGATAAAGTAATTTAAATTAGAGGCATCCTATAAAGATCAGGATGTCTGATTACAGAACGAATAATAACCTGTTGTTATAGAGTTTACACTGGATAAGAGCCAGAATTTGTTGTTGAAGACGGAATCATAGTTGAAGTTAAGGCAGTAACTGGCAATATCCCGGATGTTTTTAAATATTAAGTGCTTTCTTATTTAAAGGCATCTGCTCTAAAAGTTAATCCCAGATTATGCGTTAAGAAACCACAAGATTATCACAAGAGTAGCACAAGATGGGTCAATAAAAGAACTTACAGAAATTACCTGTCTACCGACAGGTAGAAATGTTTTTCACCCAAAAGGTGAATGCCCATGTTCTTTAAGACCCTTATATAATCTGTGAATATCTGTGTTCATCTGTGGTTAACGCATATTTTGAGATAATTTCTTAGTTAATTTTGACAATGAGAGTTGCCGGGTAAAGGCTGACTTTTTAATCTGTGTAATCGTATTCTAAAATCTGTGTAATCAGGTATAATGAATATTATACCAGGAGAAGGTATGTTGTCATTTCAGCAAGAGGTGGAAGAGGTAAAAGAGAAGATAAATGAAAGGCTTTTTAGATTTCTTGAAGATAAAAAAAGGGTAGCAGGCGATTGGTATAACAAAAAATTGTATAGTCTCCTTATTGATTTTGCTATGAGAGGAGGGAAGAGACTTCGCCCAATTCTTATGGTAGAGGCTTACAAGGCATCCGGGAGAGAAAATATAGATGCCATAATGAATGCTTCACTTTCTATGGAATTTGTTGAAAATTACCTCCTTATCCATGATGATATTATTGACAGAGATGATACAAGACGAGGAGGACCAAGTTTTCATAAGATGGTAGAGAGATTTATGGAAGAAAAGGATAGAGAATTAGTACAAGACCGAGATTTTACCCACTTTGGTCTTTCCTGTGCATTGATAGGCGGTGATGTGTTTTCATCTCTGGCACTTTTGCCAATTCTGGAATCCCCATTTCCCAGCAGAATGAAGGCAATGGCTCTTAAGGAATTTGCCCTTGCATGCGAGCAGTGTTTCAGGGGAGAACTTATGGATATAATTCTGGAAAAACGCGGAGATGTGGATGAAGATGAATTTATCCGTATGGTGGACTTAAAAACGGGAAGTTATACCACCTGTCTGCCTCTCGTTCTTGGAGGAATATTTGGAGGACTTAAGGATCTTAAAATGCTCGGGGAATACGGAAAATTTATTGGAAGGGCTTTTCAGATAACCGATGATATCCTTGGCACATTTGGCGACGACAAAAAAACAGGCAAACCCACATCGTCCGATATAAGACAGGGTAAGAAAACCCTTTTAGTTATCTATGTATTTAAAAATGCTGGATCAAAGGAGAGAAAGTTCTTGAAAGCTAAATTAGGTAGTAATGTGAGTGAAGATGATATGGAAAGAATAAAAAATATTATGGTAGATTGTGGTGCAGTTGACTATTCACAGAAGAGAATTGAATATTATACAGAACTTGCACGAGAATCCCTTCTTTCGTCGCCTCTTAAATACAAAGGTTTCTTTCTGCAGTTTATAGATTATCTAAAAAAACGCAAATTCTAACCAACTTACATAATCTGTATTTTTTCTACCTGTATCGTACCACACGATTTTTCTCCTTGACAGCATAGGAAATTATACCACGAATGCACACGAATGGTACTCACCCCGTTAGATAGCATCCCATTAGATAGCGAGCATCTCACGGGGCGGGTTACACAAAGTTAATTTTCCTTGACAATTGCCGAAAAATGTGTTATAATAATACATTCAAGTAAATTGACCGTATGGATTCTTTCACCGTAAAAGACGATTTTATTCAAAACAGGAGGTAAGATTTATGGGGAGAAAAAGGTATGATGCAAAACACATTCATGTTTTGAAGGGGCTTGAGGCAGTAAGAAAGATGCCTGCTATGTACATCGGTGATACGGGGAAGATAGGTCTGCATCATCTTGTATTTGAAGTAATAGACAATTCAATAGATGAAGCGGCAGTAGGTGAATGTAACAGAATTAATGTTATAATTCATAAAGATAACTCAATATCAGTAAAGGATAATGGTAGAGGAATTCCTGTAGATATTCATAAAATTGAAAAACGTTCAGCACTTGAGGTAGTGATGACATCTCTACATGCAGGAGGGAAGTTTGATCACAAGGTTTATAAGGTATCAGGTGGGTTACACGGAGTAGGTGTTTCGGTTGTAAATGCCCTTTCAGAGTGGTTGGAGGTATGGGTAACTAGAGATGGGGGAGTTTTCTATCAGAGGTACGAAAGAGGTAAACCCGCAAAGGATGTAAAAAGGATTAAAGATGTAGATGTAAAGGAAAGCGGAACAACTGTTAAATTTTTTCCCGATCCGGAAATATTTAAGACGATAGACTTTAGCCCAGAGATAATTGCTGAAAGGGAAAGAGAACTTGCATTCTTAAATAGGAAGGTAACACTTACGCTGGAGGATGAAAGGAACGACTTAAAAAAGGAATTCTGCTATGACGGAGGAATAAGTGAGTTTGTCATTTATCTTAATAACGGTAAGACCGCCTTATCACCAGTTATATATTTCAAAGATGAAAAGCAAGATGTAGAGATAGAGATAGCTATGCAATACACAGATTCATACAGTGAAAACATACTTGCATTTGCAAACAATATACTTACAAGGGAAGGTGGAACGCATCTTATCGGGTTTAAAAGCGGATTAACAAGGGTAATAAACGAGTTTGTAAAGAAAAATAATGGTAAAGAATCCATTCAGGGTGAAGATGCAAGAGAAGGACTTACTGGGGTTATATCAGTGAAACTTTCAGAGCCCCAATTTGAAGGACAGACAAAGATGAAACTGGGTAATACAGAAGTGAAGGGATTGGTCGAATCCAGTATGAATAGTTATCTTAATATGTACTTTGAGGAAAATCCGCAGGTGCTGGATAAGATTATTAAAAAGATAAGTGCAGCAGCAAAGGCAAGAATTGCAGCAAGAGAGGCGAGGGAACTCGCTCGGAGAAAGGGAGCGCTTGATATATCTCCACTGCCAGGCAAACTTGCTGATTGTATTTCAAAGGAGGTGAAATCAGCTGAGTTGTTTCTTGTGGAAGGGGATTCTGCGGGTGGTTCAGCAAAACAGGGTAGAGACAGAAATTTTCAGGCAATATTACCACTTAAAGGCAAAATATTGAATGTTGAAAAGTCAAGAATAGATAAGATCTTGTCAAATGATGAGATAAAGACAATGATATCTGCGATAGGAATAGGGTTTGAGGATGAATCCCCCAATACTGGGGGAGAGGTGCTTGAGAGATTGAGATATGGTAAAATCATTATTATGGCAGATGCCGATATAGATGGTGCCCATATATGCACGCTTTTGCTTACATTCTTCTACCGTTACGCAAAAAGGCTTGTAGAAGAGGGTTATCTTTATATTGCACAACCACCATTGTACCATATAAGGATAAAGAATACTGTGACTTATGCCTATTCTGAGGAAGAGCTTGCCAAAATAGTAGAAGAACACGTGGATAGAATTGATATTCAGAGATACAAGGGACTGGGTGAAATGAACCCTGAGCAATTATGGGAAACAACTATGAATCCTGAGAACCGGATCTTAAAGAGTGTGACAGTAGAGGACCTTATTGAAGCGGACAGGACATTTAATATTCTTATGGGAGATAATGTCGAGCCAAGGAGAAAATTTATAGAGGAAAATGCAAGGTTTGTTGAAAACCTTGATGTATAGAGTGTTTTAGAATGACTTTAAAGGATTCTCATTAGTCTTGTTCTTAAGAGTGCCTTTGCCCTTGATACTCTTACCTTTGCATTACTTTGAGAGATACCAAGCTCCTTTGTTATCCTTCCATAAGGAAGTCCCATTATCTCCCTCATAACAAATGCTTCTCTGTATTTGTGGGGTAAGTTTTCTATCTCTCTTTTAATAATTTTTTTTAATTCCTCTCTTGTTACTTCGTCATCAAATGGGACAGAAAGTCTCTTCCTAACCTCAGGTTCTTCAATTGAAATTTCCTTCTTTTTGCTTCTTAATCTCATAAGTGCAAGATTTCTCGCAATTCCGATAAGCCATGAACCGAATTTCGCCTCAATTTTCAAAGAAGGTAGACGGGTATAAGCAATGTAAAAAGTTTCCATCATTATATCCATCGCATCATCACTGTTGTGTAAAATCCTATATGCCGAGTTGTATACCTTTCTCTCGTGTCTTTTTACAAGAACTTCGAATGAATGCTTATCCCCTGCCTTTACCCGTTTAACAAGGACTTCATCTTCCATAACTAATCTCTCAGAATATGCGTTAGCATTTTTAGATATTCCCTTACCCTTTTTTCAATATCCTCTCTGTCCAAAATATCTCTTGATACACAAATGCCATCAATGCCTTCTTTTATAACTAGATCTATGTTCTCAAGGGTTATACCACCTATTGCAAAAACGGGAATACCGACTGTTTTCTTTATCTTTCTAAGGATGGAAGTGGGACGAACAACAGATTCCTTTGTTTTTGAGGGGAATATGGAGCCAAAGGAAAGATAGTTTGCACCTTCTTTTTCCGCCAGAAGTGCTTCTTCAACTGAATGTACAGATACACCTATCAATTTGCTCTTGCCGAGTATCTTTTTAGCAGTATATATAGAGACATCATCCTGACCGATGTGGACGCCACCTGCATCTGCCTCGAGTGCAATGTCGGGGCGATTATTGACAAGAAGTGGTATATTATAGTTTTGTATTACAGATTTTATCTTTCTTGCGTCTTCTATGATTTCTCTTGCCTTTTTGTGTTCCCTTAACTGTATCATAGATACGCCTGATGATGCGAGTCTTCTCGCTACTTCCTCTATTTTTCTTCCCTTAAGCCACTTCTCGTCAAGAATAACATACAATAGCATAGGCAGATAAAATTTGGACGCTGATTTACGCAGATATGCTAAAGTTATTGAGTTATTAGGTCATTAAGTTATTAAAAGATCAATTGCCCGACGATGCAGATAGCCAATGACATAATGCCCAATGACCTAATTACCT
>PEYP01000065.1:2800-9089 GCA_002774315.1 Candidatus Stahliibacteriota bacterium CG08_land_8_20_14_0_20_40_26 | reverse complement strand
TTAAACATCGGTCGCAACGAGGACGTTGCTCCTACCAGCGATATTGGGTAGGAGCAAGCTCCCGCTTGCGATTAAACATCGGTCGCAACGAGGACATTGCTCCTACCAGCGATTGAGTAGGAGCAAGCTCCTGCTTGCGATAATATATCAAAAATGAATACAAACAATTCCCATCAATCAGCACTGCGTAAAGGACGGTTCTCAGAGCCGGGTCGTGTCTACTCCATTACAAAATGCGTTGATAAAAAACTCTTTACGACCGGAAAGTTAGTCCTGCCATCAGATCCGGTAGAAGCTGGTAGGAGCAAGCTCCCGCTTGCGAAATACACCGGTAGGAGCAAGCTCCCGCTTGCGAAATACACCGGTAGGAGCAAGCTCCCGCTTGCGAAGTCTATTCGCAACGAGGACGTTGCTCCTACCCTCAATCTCATTCATCCTGATATTGCCAAGATACTGATTGATACATTAATCTGGCATAAAGACCACAAGAAAATACGATTGGGAGGTTTTGTCATCATGCCAGACCACTATCACCTTATTATTGCTCTGGTAAGGGATAATTTATCCGCTGTTATGAAAACTATAGATAGCTTTACTGCACGCAAAATAAATACAATATTGAGGCAAATGGGTCGCAACCAGGAGGATAGTCGCAACCAGGAGGTTGCTCCTACCGGTGGTCAATTCTGGCAAAGAGGCTACTACGATCATCTTCTCAGACACAAAGAAAATTTTATCGTACACCTAAATTACATTCATAATAACCCTGTTAGAAAGGGATATGTGGAAAGAATGGAAATGTGGCCATTTTCCACAGCAAATACCAAATGGACACATTTAATTGACTGGGAATGGTTCAGGTAGGAGCAAGCTCTTGCTTGCGATTAAACGTCGGTCGCAACGAGGACGTTGCTCCTACCAACTGCACCCTCACCTATATAAAAGGCTTACCTGCCTACCGCAGGCAGGTGCCTTAACTCTACTACAACTGCACTACCTTCCCATTATTCACAAAAAATTCACACCTTTGCTGTATAATATCCCAAAAATCTTTTGCAAATCCTCCAGATACATCTAATAATCAGCGTTAATCTGCGTCTAATCTTTTCTTGACGATGTTCTTAATATGAAAAAGGCACTTTCCTTTCTGGTAAGAATTATAAAGACCCAAAAAGGGAAAAAACTGGTAGGTGAAGTTCGGCATATCCAGTCTCAGGAAAGATTGTTTTTCCATACTGAGAAAGAGCTGGTTGAATTTATTAAAAAATATACTCAATGCTTCAGCTCCCAAATTCCAAACAATAAGGTTTAGCATTTGGAATTTATAATTTGGTATTTGTTTGTGGTTTGTGACTTGTGATTTGGTGCTTTATTTTTCATATTTCTGTTGGGGTCTTATGAGTAAGAGATTTTTGATAGGTATACTTATATGTCTTTATACCTCTTCCCTATCATCAATTACACTGAAAAGGTATGACGGAGCCTTTTTCTCGATAAACATGCCAAAGGGATGGAAGATTTATACAGCAGGTCAGTGCAGTGACTTCACATTTCTTATTCGTGACCCATCCAAACCCTTAAGACAGATATTCTACTTTGGAGAGATTGGTCCCGTCTATATATGTGAAGAGCAGAAACAGATTGACTATCAGTATATGAATATGGGCGGTTACCCTATTGCCTGGTATGAAATGCCAGTAGTCAATCCACTTACTCCCAGCAATTTTCTAAAAAATTTCCATTTAATAGCAAGCACTGAAATAGCGAAAACCTTTATGCGAGAATGCCCAAAACTGAAAAACCTTCAAATCATATCAACAGTATTACAGAAAAGTCCAATAGGAGGAGATGGCTCCACAGAACTCATAAGGGCACTGTTTACGAGAGATGGAAAACTTGGTGAAGGGCTGTTCCTTGTAACTGTTGTACCCGTATTGCCGTATACAGGAGGTCCTGGTGCTGGAATCGGTTATGGATTTATGTTTATGGGAATTACAGCTTCAAAGGACGAATTTCCAAATATAGAAAAAATACTTATAAAATCGCTTGAGAGTTTCACAATAAGTGAAGATTATGTTGCAAATTGTATGAGACAGCAGCAGGCAACCTATGAAGGCATTTTGAGGGCGGGAAAGACTCTGAGTGAGGCGTCAGACATTATTTTGGAGGGATGGCAGAATAGAAACAGAAGCGATGATATTTTATCGGAGAAGCGCAGTGATGCAATACTTGGTAGAGAGAGACTCTATAATCCCGAGACCGGTGATGTGTATGAGTTTGAAAATGGATTTTACGATAAATATAACATAGATAGGAATAAATATGTCACTCTGTGGACTCTAAAATAGGGAGGATAAAAAATTGGGAACTTTTAATTGGTTTCCTCTTTATAGCGGCAAGACTATAGAAATCAAAAAAGTGTTATCATTTTATCTGCCACAGGGTTTAGAGAAATGTGAGTATCAAAAGAGAACACAGAGAAGACAAAAGCTCTCTCTTTTCTCTGTGACCTCTGTGGTTAGCTATTATACATAACAAATATTATACTAGGAGGTAATATGAAGAGGATATGGGTAATAGGTGGGACGGTTTTATCCGTCGTCATCCTTATTCTTGCTGGATGTAAGGGACCTGTTGAGGCAGAGCCAGAAAAGTGGACTATTCTGGCATACTGTGATGGGAATAACGACCTCGACCTGAGTCAGAACAATACCTCATTTGTGATTTAGGATATCCAGGACCTTGAAGAAGTGGGGTCTACAGATAGGGTAAAAGTTATTGCTATGCTTGGTTCGTTAAAAACAGGTGGGCTATGCAAATATTATTATGTAGAGAAACATATAGATGAACTTCCGGATTCAGTGAGTTCAACTATTCTTAAGGACCTTGGCACAAAGGATATGTCTGACCCGACCACGCTGACGAACTTCATCAAATATGGTGTTGAAAACTATCCTGCAGACCATTATGTGGTAATACTCGACGACCATGGGGGTGGTTGGAGGGGTGCCCTTTGCGATGAACAGAACGGTGCAGGTGACCTTATGAGTATGTATGATATAAAAAAGGCGCTATCCGATGGGGGAGTTAAGTTTGATGTCATTGTGTTCCATGCCTGTCTTATGTCAATGGTGGAAGTGGGTTATGAGCTCAGGGATAGGGCGGATTTTATGGTAGCATCTCAATTTGTGATGCCCCTACAGAGTGTGCTCGGGTGTGAGGAATGGCTTGGTGGGTTGGTGAATAATCCCGATATAGAGCCAGGGCAACTTGCTGAGAACATTGTTAATGCAGTATATAACGCTGGAGAAGCAAAGGGTAAAAAGATCCATATGGCAAAAGTTGACCTCTCTAAAATGACAACCCTTGCCTCAAAGATTGGTGATTTGGGCAACCATCTTGTCACTGAAGTAGGAACAGAGGCAGAGTGGAATGAAGTGCTTGATGCCTTCAACAACACCCATTATACTCAATATGATGATCCTGCATTTGTTGACCTCCGAGAATATGCAAAGAAAGTAAGACAGGAGCCGACTATCGGGCAAAAACCTCTAAATTTAGGGAAATAGGATAAGATAGGTATATGGGTTAGGTGAAAATCGGGGATGGATCTTTTTTGAGATTCGTCCCCGATTTTTTATCTGATGGAAATTATACTCAGCAGTGGCTGAAAGAGACCCACTCCATCCTTATTTTTCCTTGACAATGCCTAAAAATAATGATATAATAGTCATAACATTATTGGGTAGGGGCAAACCTGTCTACCCTGCCTACCGGCAGGCAGGCGTCAGACAGGCTTCAAATTTGCAAAAAACTATGTAGGGCAAACCTTTAGGTTTGCAGAAGACAATTATAGCAAGGCTGAAGCCTTGCCCTACAGCCTTGCCCTACAGCCTTGCCCTACAGCCTTGCCCTACGATATCGATAAAAACTAACGCGTAATCTGGGATAATATAATAGTTATCACAACACTATTTTTATTTGCATCTTGATTCTTGGAGGAAAGAGATTGTGAATAAGAGGTCTTTTTTCAGGGGGATAGGTAGAAATGTTGTCATACTTGGTCTCGTAAGCCTTTTTACGGATGTATCAAGCCAAATGGTATTTCCGCTTATTCCTCTGTTTATGATTACTATTCTGGGTGCAGGGGCATGGGCAGTTGGTCTTGTAGAGGGGGCGGCGGAGACTACTGCCTCTCTACTCAAGGTCTTTTCAGGTTACTGGTCAGATAGGTTGCAAAAGAGAAAACCCTTTGTTGTCTTTGGCTACAGTATGTCTGCAATAACAAAACCATTGTTTGCAGCCGCCAGTGTATGGCCAATCGTTTTAGTTGTAAGGATTATTGAAAGAATAGGCAAGGGCATTCGGACCGCCCCCAGAGATGCGATAGTTGCCGAGTCTGTAGATCTGGATGTAAGGGGCAGGGCATATGGTTTCCACAGAGCAATGGATGGCATAGGTTCTATACTTGGTGCAGTTTTGGCCTTTTTCCTTCTTCCCCACTTTGGTTATCGCAACATATTTCTGTTTGCACTTGCACCAGGTATAATTGCTGTATTTTTCGTCTCTCTCGTCAAGGAGAAAATTACATCAGAAGATGGTGTAAGAAGAATGTCTACTCTGAGAGTCAGCCTTGCGGCACTACCTGGAAATCTAAGATTTTTTATAATAATCGCAACGGTATTTACCTTAGGACACTTCGGATATGCCTTCCTGCTCCTCAGGGCAAAGAATATCGGACTTTCAGATCAATATGCCATCTTACTATATGTGTTGTTCTATTGTGCCTACACATTATTCAGTATACCGGCGGGCGTTCTATCCGACAGGATTGGTAGAAGGTCCGTTCTTATGATGGGTTATGGGTTGTTTGCACTTACATCACTGGGACTTATATTTAGTTCCAGTATATCTTCTCTACTTCTGTTATTCATCATTTACGGGGTATTTTATGCAGGTATAGACGGCGTTCAGAGGGCGTATGTAGTTGACCTTGCACCACCTCACCTTAAGGCTACCGCACTCGGAACATTCCATGCAGCAGTTGGTCTTGCCGCATTGCCAGGAGGACTTATTGCAGGGCTTATATGGGATAAGATATCCCCTGAAGGTACATTTATATACGGAATGGCTTTGAGTTTAGTCTCACTCGCGATGTTCCTACGCTTAAAGAGAAAATAATTTTCTCCTTGCCTTCTTCAGATGGGGTATCAACCCTCCGTCTTTTATAAGTTCCATAATAAATGGTGGTAGGGTCTGGGCATTAATAACCTCGTCTGTCCTTTCATTCCTTATTATACCTTTTTCAAACTCAATCTCAATGGTATCTCCATTCTCTACTTTTTTTGTTATACCAGACGCCACAAGTATTGGCAGACCAAGATTTATGGCGTTTCTGTAATATATACGGGCAAAGGATTCAGCAATAACAGCCCCAACCCCGAAATACTTGAGGGCTGTAGCAGCCTGTTCTCGTGAGGAGCCGCATCCAAAATATTTTCCCCCTACAACGATATCGCCCGGCTTTGCCTCCTTCAGAAATTGAGGGTATACGGTCTCAAACGCATGCTTTGCGGTCTCTGCCGGATCCGTAATTGACATATATCGTCCGGGATATATAACATCTGTATTTATATTGTCCCCAAACTTCCACACCCTACCTTCTATCTTCATATATCCTCCTCGTTTTAGTCTCCATCTACCAATGTTTTGCTATTTTTTGACGCTGATTAACGCTGATATTTTAAGCCACGGATTACTCGGATTTACACGGATTGTTATAAAATGATTTTCATTTAATTTATCTGTGTTCATCTGTGGTTTAGTTTTTTGGACGCAGATTAACACTGATTGTACAGATTACAGATTTTAGATTGAAGATTTTAGTGTTATCGCGACTGGCCTGCCTGCCGGTAGGCAGGGAAGTCGCTCCTACAACATCCCAATTACCCAATAATTTAATAACTATATCCTCATCTGTGTCTATCCTTGCCCCGACGATACGTCGGGGTGAATGTTCATCCCTGCCTGCGGCAGGCAGGTGTGGTTAATTAGTCTTTGTTTCTCTGACGCTGATTCACCCCGTTAAATAATGTAACGGTAAATATCAGAGCGTTTTTGAACAGTTCTATTTAACGGGGTAAACGCTGATTTACACTGATTGTTTTTACTTCAAAAACTTATTTTTTTAATCTATCTGCGTCAATCTGCGTTCATCTGCGGTTAACTTATTCTCTTTTTGACACTGATTTACACTGATGACTTCTATTTTCTCTGACGCAGATTCACC
>PEYP01000065.1:0-2782 GCA_002774315.1 Candidatus Stahliibacteriota bacterium CG08_land_8_20_14_0_20_40_26 | reverse complement strand
ATTTAACGGGGTAAACGCTGATTTACACTGATTGTTTTTACTTCAAAAACTTATTTTTTTAATCTATCTGCGTCAATCTGCGTTCATCTGTGGTTAATTAGTCTTTGAGGGGCTTCTCATTTTTTGTGTAATTTACTAATCGTCTTTCCTACCCCGATTCCTATAATGCTCCCAAGGAAGACATCGGATGCCCAGTGTTTATTGTCATGGATCATTGATAATCCGACCATAATAGCCGTCCCATAGCTAATTATGTCAACTAATGTATTATCACATTCTTCTGTCAGGCAGGACGCTATAGCAAAGGCAGTTGAAGTATGCCCGGAAGGAAGAGATTGATGCGACGCTCGAATATTAAATGGACAATAAGAATAAGTCCCTTCATTCGTATAAGGACGTGCTCTTCCCATAAGGATTTTGAGTGCGCTAACAACGACACCTGAAATGAGTACACTTTCACCACAAAGAAGGGCAACTCTTTTCAATGCTGTTTTATGCAAAAGACATCCACTCAAATAGGTTGCACCCAGTGCTATTAGAGCTCCTTCGCTACCCAATGGTTCTATCCTCAAAGAAATCCTGTTTGATGTAGAACTCCGCTGTCGTTGAAACCAATCTTGTATCCCTTCATCCTGACACATAAGACCACCTGTTGCTCCCAAAATGAAACCACATCTAAGCCAATCTCCTCTGTCCCATTCAAAAGGCGAAAAGAGCACATATCTCCCGTCCGAATATACGCCTTTCCAATAATCCAGAGAGTTAATATCCCAGGCGTGGATAGAATCACTTTGAAAGGTGGTAAGACAAATTATTAGAATACAAAACACTATGTTTTCCTTTCTAAAGAGTCCCCCTTGAAAGAAATAGATAATCACATAATCAAATGTTTATAATTGCCTTTTCATTATAATACAAAAAAGGAATTTTGTCAAGTCTTTTGGCCCACAAAATTTGCTTGACAAAATATTATAACTGTGTTATAATAAAAATCCAAAATCGTCTCAACCAATTACCGCAAAATACCGATGAGGAGTAAGGTTTATTTCATAGACTTTGGGAAGAAAGGCAGAGAGCGTATATACGAGAGAATTGCAAAACTTGTAAAAGAGAGCAATATCCCGAGGACATTCAAAAAAGGCGATATCTCTGCAGTAAAGCTGCATCTGGGTGAGGATTCTCCTTTCTTTATACCTCCTGTCTATGTGAGGGAGATAATAAATATACTGGATGAGGTAGGAGCAGAATTCTTCCTCACGGATACAACGACGCTCTATGTGGGTTCAAGGAGAAATGCACCTTCATATATAATGCGTGCCATACACAACGGATTTTCTGCAGTTGGACTGCCAATAATAATTGCGGATGGCTTAAGAGGACAGGATTATAGGGAAGTACCACTCAATGGAAATCATTTAAATAGTGTAAAGATAGCATCTGCTATATACTACGCTGATTCAATCCTTCTTTTATCCCACTTTAAGGGACATGAGCTTACAGGGTACGGAGGAGCAATAAAGAATCTTGGTATGGGTGGAATTGCAAAGGCTGACAAACTCCTCATTCATTCTGGTGTCCATCCTGTGGTGATTCAAAACAGATGCACTCTGTGCGGTATATGTCTACAATGGTGCCCTGAAAATGCAATTTCTTTAGAGGATTATGCCGTAATAAACTCTAATAGATGTATAGGATGTGCTACCTGTATCTCGGTATGTCCACAGAATGCAATCAAGGTAAACTGGGGAGATGATTCACAGCTTATACAGGAAAGGGTTGTAGAAGCGGCTCTTGGTGTTGTAAAAGGGAAAAGGCTTGCATGTATCAATTTCCTTACAAGTATTACTCCCCTGTGTGACTGTAATCCTATGCAAGGTGCACCGATATGTCCTGATATTGGATTTATGGCATCTTTTGACCCTGTCGCGATAGACAAGGCGTCCTTCGATATGGTGGAGAAAAAAACAGGTGGGATGATGCGCAGCCTGCGACCACACATTGATATGGAAATCCAAACAAGATATGCTGAAAAAATGGGGTTAGGAAGCGAAACCTACGAACTGATTGACCTTTCATGATGTATATTTTTTCTCTAATACTGGGTTACTCACTCGGTTCCATACCATTTGCGACTATCATTGCCAGGATGAAGGGTATGAACATTCTGGAACTCGGCGATGGCAATCCAGGGGCAGCGAATGTATGGAGAGCAGTTGGAAAAATACAAGGATTTACAGTCTTGGTATTGGACACCTTGAAGGTCATTATCCCTATGTTTATTGCAGATAGGTTCTTTGGAATAAATGAATATCCTCTCATTATGGTTGGAACATCTGCGCTTGTGGGACACTGTTTACCCTTGTTTAATAGGTTTAGGGGCGGAAAAGGCCTCGCTACTATAGGAGGTATAATACTCTATGTTACTCCAAAACTGTACCTTATTGGTGCTGTGCTTTATTTTATCAGGTATCCTGTAAAGAAACCTTTATTTTGGTGGTTGACTGCCGTGCTCGGATTTTTGATCTTCTGTCTGTTGGTAAAACCATTATATCCTGAAAATTATGTATGGATCGCATACGGGCTCATTACTGCCCTCGTTGTAGTGTTACTTGTAAATCTATTAAAATTTGTAATAAAAAAGAAAATCACTTAACTCTATCCACTACGATTTGCTAATAGTTTCTTCTACTTCTTGGCCGAAGTGGCGGAACAGGAAGACGCGCCAGACTCAAAATCTGGTTCCCCTGACGGGGAGTGAGGGTTCGATTCCCTCCTTCGGCAT
>PEYP01000158.1 GCA_002774315.1 Candidatus Stahliibacteriota bacterium CG08_land_8_20_14_0_20_40_26 | reverse complement strand
AAGATGATAAATCTTAAATCCGAAATTCTAAATTCTAAACAATATCTAAATTTCAATTCTCAAAATTCCAAACATGTTTTGAACAGATGTCTGTCGACAGGCAAGATTGGAATTTAGGATTTGGAATTTGTTTAGGATTTAGAAATTATAATTTAGAAATTTTGTGTCTTTATCTGTATCTTTGATTTTTGATATTACTTATGGTCTCTGGTCTCTTGCTTTAAGTCTTTAGTCTTGTTTTATGTTTGGGATTTAGATATTGTTTGTTATTTACCTGCCTGCCGGTAGGCAGGGTGCTTGGTTATTAGAACTTAAATAAAAAATGGGGGTTTTATGAGTATAATAAAAAAAATTTACGCGAGGGAGATACTTGATTCAAGAGGCAACCCCACAGTAGAGGTAGATTGCTGGCTTGAGACCGAGATAATGGGCAGGGTGCAAGTTCCATCAGGTGCATCCACAGGAGAATATGAGGCACTGGAACTCCGTGATAATGATAAGAACAGATACGGCGGCAAGGGTGTCCTGAAGGCAGTTGAAAATGTTAATCAGATTATAGCAAAGGAGATTATCGGTATGGATGCCCTGTGTCAGAGCAAATTGGATCGTAAGCTAATAGCACTTGATGGGACTGAGAATAAATCAAACCTTGGGGCAAATGCAATACTTGGGGTATCACTTGCCGTTGCTGTTGCAGAAGCAAATGAACTTGATATTCCTCTATTTAGATATCTTGGGGGCGTAACACAGGGAATAATCCCAGTGCCTATGTTGAATGTAATAAATGGCGGGATGCATGCGGATAACAACCTTGATATTCAGGAATTTATGATAGTGCCTGCAGGCGCTCCTACATTCAAAGAAGCAATGAGGATATCCAGCGAGACATTCCATACCCTGAAAAAACTTGTGAAGAAGAAGGGTTATTCCACGAATGTGGGAGATGAGGGTGGATTTGCCCCCAATCTATCAAGAAACGCAGAGGCAATAGAACTAATACTTTTGGCAATAGAAAAGGCAAATTATAAACCCGGTGAGGATATATGGATTGCTCTGGATGCTGCTGCGTCTTCATTTGAAACCAAAGGGATATACAAGTTCGAAGGAAAGGATGTGGAGAGTGAAGGTATTATAGATATATATGAGAACTGGTGTAAAAAGTATCCTATTATCTCTATAGAAGACGGCCTTTCTGAAAACGACTGGCAAGGATGGACAAAACTTGTAAAAAGACTTGGAAAAAAAGTCCAGATTGTTGGTGATGATATCTTTGTTACCAATGTGAAGAAGTTAAAAAGAGGGATTGAAGAGAAAACAGCAAACTCCATTCTCATAAAATTAAACCAGATAGGCACACTTACAGAGACACTTGAGACAATAGATATGGCGAAGAAATCAGGATTTACTGCAGTCATTTCACATCGTTCAGGAGAAACTGAAAGCGTGATAATATCTCATCTTGCTGTCGGGACGGGAACAGGACTCATAAAATCTGGTGCACCATCAAGGGGTGAGAGAGTAGCAAAGTACAACGAACTTATGCGGATAGAAGAAGAACTTGGAAGCGGGGCAGAATATCCCGGTTATCTTGCATTCTACTCCATCGGATAAAGATAGTGATCGGTAATCAGTGATCGGTAATCAGGTCTTTCACAGGGATTGGAAGAGAACCTAAAAAAACAAGAAATAAAAAAAGAAAAATCTCTTTTAATCTCTTCAGATCCCTGTTTAAAAAAGAAAAAATAAACAGGGATTGCCTGCCTGACGGCAGGCAGGGAAGAGAACTTAAGAGAAAAAGATATTTTTCAGAAAAAACAATTTCTTTTCTGTTTAAAACTGTATAAAAAATAGGCACAAATTAAATTTGTGCCTACAATTCTACAGCATTGAAAATAAATCATGTTAATCTGCGTTCATCTGCGTCCTAAAAATAATACAAAAATTGTGGGGGCGGGATTCGAACCCGCGACCTTCAGGTTATGGGCCTGACGAGCTACCACTGCTCTACCCCACGATGGGTGTATTATAACACAAGATTTCCAATTTGTCAAGAAAAAAATTCGGGAGAGAAGGAGAAAGGGTGAAAGAGGGAAATGGAGAAAATAAATAAATGCTAATTCCCCATTTCATAACTTCTCCCTTTCTCCTGAAAGACACCAGGGGAAAAGGGGAATGGGGAGAGAGGGAGAGGAAGCTTAATTTTAGAAAGGATTAAAAATGAATAAAGTTAATTCCCCCTTTCATAACTTCTCCCTTTCTCCTGAAAAGACTTTTAGGTATGAATGAACTTGTTTCCATAATCGTCCCTGCATACAACGAGGAGGAGAACATACCACTCCTTGTAGATGCAGTGGATAGTATGATAAAGGAGAGCGGTCTCCACTGTGAATTCATAATAGTGGATGATGGGAGTGAGGATGAAACTTATATAAAGGCAGTAGAAGCCCAAAAAAACCATAATTTCATAAAGGTAACCCGTCATAAGAGAAGAATGGGTGTTACAGAGGCTCTTCTTTCTGGTTTTAAGGTGGCAGAGGGCGATATATTCGCATATTTTCCTGCTGATCTACAGTATCTCCCTGAAGACATTCCAAAGATGGTTGAAAAAATACAGGAAGGCTATGATATCGTATGTGGTTGGAAGGTTGGAAGATATAATAAGAGATTTGTGTCTAATATTTATAATGCACTTTCGAGAATATTATTTCGCGTCCCAGTTCATGATTTAAATTCCATAAAGGCATTTAAAAGAGAGATAATCAACGAGATACCCTGGCGTAAGGATTGGCACCGTTATATGGTGGTAATGGCTTACGAACAGGGTTTCAATGTGGGCGAGGTCAGGGTAAAGCTCTATCCGAGGAGATATGGAAAGTCAAAGTTCGGTGGACCGGGAAGAGCAATTGTAGGTATTCTCGACCTCATTGCAGTGAAGTTCCAAATTTCATTTATGCGTAAGCCGATGTTGTTTTTCGGCTCAATTGGGGGAGTGTTACTTCTTGCTTCATTAATCGTAGGTATTGTCGCACTCTACTTGAGGTTTGGACTTGGTCACGGTTATAGACCTCTAATCTATTTGGTTATCTTCCTCGGGTTGAGTGGACTTTCACTCTTTGCCTTAGGATTTCTTGCCGAGGCAATTGCTGGTATCAAAGATGAAATTAAAACACTGAAAAGGAATAAATGAATAGATTCAAGGTGAGTGGTTACCTGTCTGAAATAGAGGGGGAATATAACGGGATATAAAAGAAGGAAAATTACTCATAATGTAGCTTCCCGTTTTACAGTATTAAAAGAGAGTTTGGAAGGGGATAGAGAAGTTCTTTTTGCATATATTTTTGGTTCTTATGAGGGAGGTTGGTAAGATAAAAAAGTTTGTGGCTTGTATAGTAGATTTTTTGATAAGTAGAGATAAATGAAGAAAAAACTTTCAATATTAGACAGCTCTCGCTTTGAAAAGATGGAGCGAGATAAGCTATTGTGGCTCAAGAGCCTGACTATGAAAAAGGCATTAAGGCTCGAAGAGAGCCTTATCTCCTCAGAGCTTATCTGGGAATGGCGGAAGAACTTTTTCCCGGATAGGCCTTTATGCTTAAGAGATAGCCTGGAGAAAAGCCGTAAAAATGTTATTGGAAGAGGTCTATAAGAGGGTTGTTAACTTTCTGAATCAGGGAAATTTTACCTATATAATAATTGGTGGAATAGCAGCTGGGACTCTTGGTGAGCCACGGGTAACAGGTGATGTAGATGTTGACATATTATTAGACAAAAATGATATTTCCGACTTTTTGGAGGATGCGAAGAAGGCAGGGTTTAAGTTTGATAAGAAAAAATGCGCCAAAAGTGCAAGAGAAACCGGCACTTTCCAAATATCCTTTGGAGAGTTTCATGTAGATTTCATTATTGCATCAATAGGTCTGGAAAAAGAGGCATTCAAAAGGAAAAAGATAATCAAACTTTATAAAATAAAGGCATATTTCCCAACGCCTGAAGATTTAATCCTGCTCAAGGTTACCGCTGGTAGAGCAATGGATATTGTTGATGCAGAAAGAGTAGCAATACGACACTCTGGCAGCCTTGATAAAAGCTATCTCATAAACTGGGCAGAGAGATTATCCGATAAGGCACATGATTTGAGAATCTACAACGAGGTGAAAAGGCTTTTAACGTTCTGATTATAATATGAGGGATAAGATTAAAAAGGTTGTGCAAGAAATTGAGGAGGTGAATCTATCCTGCCTTTTTGATTATCTTCCTCGGGTTGAGTGGACTTATACTATTTATTTTTTGGTTTCCTCAGAGGGGCAATAGCTGGTATTCATGATGAGCTAAGGAAACTGGGGAGGAAATAAAATGGGAGACAAGGACATTTATCAAAAGAAGCAAGAGGCGTTAAATCTTTTTATTAAAAGACTCTTTGAAAATGGAGTTAAAGACAAGATAGCCAGGATAATCCTTTTTGGGAGTGTAGCGGAGGAAAAAGCGACTGAGGATAGCGATATTGATATTTTAATTGCTGTCACTGGCTCTCCTGAAGAAGTCTCCCGGGCTTGTGATGAGGTAGCTTCTGAAGTAGGTCTTGTTACCGGAGAGAGTGTGGAGCCCCTTATACATTTTGCAGAGGAGTTAAGAGTAGTTAGCTCTTACTTCATTTATCAAGTCTTAAAATATGGGAAGGAGGTATATACAATGGATGAGAAAAGGTTAAGGAAAGAAGAGGCTTTAGCTTATCTTGATCTTGCCAATGAATATCTTGATGGTGCAAAGAAGTGCTTAGAGATTGATAAATACCGAAATGCTGTGGATTCAGCTCATAATGCCTGTGAGCTTGTAGCAAAGGCTTTTTTGCTAAAGAAAATTGAAAAGCTTCCTACTTCTCATGGTGGAGTGATAAACAGGTTAGGAGAACTTTATATCAAAAGTGGTGAATTGCCTGAAGATTTAACTCGCAAATTAAGAAGAAGTCTTAGGAACAGAAACAGAGCACGTTATGAGCCTCATGCTGTAATAACAAGAGAAATGGCCGAGGAGATTATTTCGCTGGGCAAAGAGTTAGTCAAATTACTTGAACGCAGGATATAGAGGCAATATTGACAATGCACAAGATGAAAGAATCTTTATTTTTTGCCAAAATGGTTTAAAGAAATCCATAAAAAAACTTTTTGTCACAGGTACTCCAATACTAAAGAGCATAATCTTTGTACTCATTCGTTAAATCAATATGCGTGAATTTGCAAGGGGGGATAAACTTCCAGATTTTTTTGAACCTATCTTCTGGTCGTATAATTTTAGCTCTATAGACTCACAAAAGAATAAGAAGACAGTTATAGTGAATACGATAAACTACGGGAACTGGGAACACTGGGCCTGGATAGTAAATTACTATGGTAAGGAGGCTATAAAGGAGGTCATTGAAAATACCCCTGCCTCTGAGTTTAGAAAACCAGCCCTCAAACTCATATCGATTCTTCTTGGGATTAAGGAAATAAGATATGCGAGAAGAAGTGATTATATCAGAAGGAATAAAAGTTCTTGATAATCTTAAAGACTTCCCTGAATTTTATCTTGCAGGTGGGACAGGACTTGCCCTCCAGTTGGGACATAGAATCTCACTCGATTTTGACCTCTTCTGGCGAGGTGATATCCCTGAAAAACTACTTTCCAGGATAAGAAATGTCTTTAGGGGGGAGAGGATTAAAGTAATTGTAAATCATAGGGAACAATTGACAGTCTCCATAGGTGCAGTCTACACTTCCTTCGTAAAATACTCTTATCCAGTAGTTTTAGATTTTATTGAATATAAGGGAATTAACATCTTACCAGCAATAGAGATAGGGGCAATGAAGGCATATGCCCTCGGAAGAAGGGCGACTATGAGAGATTATGTTGATCTGTATTTCGTATTGAAGACTTATGGTTTGGTAGAAGTTATCAAGCTATGTAAAAGAAAATATGGAAATGAATTCAACAAGAGGTTATTTTTGGAACAGCTCATCTATTTAGAAGATATTGAGGATGTTGAAATCAGGTTCTTGAAAGAAACGGTAAAGAGGGATGAGCTGACAAGGTTTTTTGAGGGAGAAATCAAAAAGATGGAATTGGGATAAGATACATTAAACCCCGACTTCCGTGGAGTTAATCCGTGGAGTTAATCCCTGCCTACCGGCAGGCAGACGTCAGGATTTTATATAAAAGGCTGACGCCTTAATTCC
>PEYP01000057.1 GCA_002774315.1 Candidatus Stahliibacteriota bacterium CG08_land_8_20_14_0_20_40_26 | reverse complement strand
TTGGCAGCATTCCACAGACTCATCATCCCGATGTTCATAAATTTAAAAATTAGGACGCACCTGCCTGCCGCCAGGCAGGGATATACGCTGATTAAGACGGATTTACTTTTAAAATGTTTTTTATTTCAGTGAATTATTTTCGTTATTTATCTGTGGACATCTGTGTTAATCTGTCACCGCCTTTGGCGGGACCACGTATCGGCGGGGCGTCCAGGTTGTCCGTATTTTGGACAGGGGCAAGCCCTGTCCCTACATTGTCCCTCAGGTAAACAGTTATTTACCCCTGTCTGAATAAAAAATCGGGGGAGCCGGATTTGAACCGGCGACCTCTTGGTCCCGAACCAAGCGCGCTGCCAGCTGCGCTACCCCCCGGAATAATAGTTAACAGTTCGTTAGTTTGTTAGTTGGTTAGAAACTGTCCGACTAGCCAACCACCCGACTAACCAACTCTTGTATTTTGAGATTTATGGAAGCTATCTGTATCCATATTCCCCAACCAGTGGCACAAAAACACACCCATAGAGTCTCTCTCTAATCTCCCTTCTTTTTTTCTTTCTAACTCTGACGAGCGTCTGGCCAAAGTAATCGGATATGGGAATTACCATCCTACCACCATCCTTTAACTGCTCAAATAATGGAGGTGGAACATCGGGAGATGCAGCGGTAACAATTATTGCATCGTACGGTGAATACTCAAGTAGTCCAAGGGTCCCGTCACCAGAAAATATATGAACATTTTTATATCCAAGTCTATCAAGGGTCTCTTTTGCCCTCTTAGCAAGAGATTCTATTCGCTCAACTGTGTACACTTCTCTCACTATCTCTGCGAGAACTGCTGTCTGGTATCCTGAACCTGTTCCTATCTCAAGAACTTTTTCTCCACCCGTAAGTTCAAGTTGCTCTGTCATAGAGGCAACCATAAAAGGTTGGGATATTGTCTGATTCTCACCTATTGGAAGAGGATAATCACCATACGCTTCGTAGATAAGGGATTCGTCAACAAACATATGTCTTGGCACTCTTTTCATTGCCTGTATTACGAGTGGGTCTTTTATCCCTCTGGCAATGATCTGGGTCTTCACCATCAATTCTCTCTGCAGTTCAAAATCCCTCTTTTTCCACATTATTCTTCTATCAATTCTACATTAGCCCTGGGGACTATCACCTTTTTTCCATTCTCTAATTCAGCCTCGAGAATCCTTACCTTTGCTTCTGTCTCTATAACCCGAAGCTCGGGAGGCAGGGCTGTTACCTTTCCAATCTTTCCAAAATAAGGCTCTCTGATTATTCTTATAGGACTTCCTATCTCAAGCCCCTTTGAGGTTTTGATCTCTTTATCGCTCTTTTTACTATTCCCGGGGTCTACTATTGGTATGATAAGTTCTGGTCTCATAACGCCTGCTCTAATCTGGGTTGCACCATTTATGGATGCCTTTTTACCTTCGTTCTTTTTGAGTAATCTGAATGTCTTATCTGCCATTGGCATCTCTCCAAAGCCTTCTGTTATAATGATGGTGATGCCCTTTTCCTCTGAACCGGTTATTGCCACGCCAATATCGTACCCAAGCAACTCCTTTAAGTCATAATCCCAGATACCCCCTGTGACTATTCCTATACAGCCAACTTCAACTGCCTTGCGGATTACATCTATTGTAACCAAAGATCCTCCAATTACAACATTCCCCTTGAGTTCGGGTGTTATCATATCTACCGTGAGATGGTCTTTTGGGGACTCAACAAGAGGTATTATAATACCCTTTGTCTCTCCTCCAATACCAAATATGCCCTGAATAAACGTGGCATATGTTTCAACTGAAACACCTTCACTTTTGTATATCTCCACAACCTTTCCGTCTATATAGGCATCCACTTCAACTGGTGAGGGAGGATTACGCAAAATTGCCTGTCCTGTAACCGTGGATATGCTCTCTATTGTCCCGTTGAGAGGTGATTTTACCCGTGTTTTCATCAAACCAAAAAACCCTTTTGTTTCGGCAATTATTTCATCTTTTTTTATTGTGTCGCCAGGCTTTTTCAATAGATATCCGTCGAGATCCTGGGGAGCAACACCAAGAAGACCTGCAAGGTTCAATGGCTGAACATCTCCAGGAAGTTCAGTCCTTGCTACTATTGTATCTCCTTTCACTTCATCACCAACAGAAACCAATACTTCCCCTTTTAGTGGGAGTCTTCTTTCCCTTCTTATCAGGGTGCCTGCTGCAACTTTTAGCCCCGGGGTATACGCATGAGCCATAAAACCTCCTTTAAATGCTTAACTTCAGAGAATACAGAAGATAGAGGTGCAAAAATTAAATATCAAAATTATAGCCACAGATTACACAGATTTTTTTAACACGAATTACACGAAAAATACGAACTACACAAATAAATTTTATTCGTGACAATTTGTCTAATTCCTGCCTACCGTCAGGCAGGTGTGGTTTTGTTCATATTTCATGTATCGGGGTAAACCTGAAGTGCTTTAAGCCAGCTTGACAGTTTATCTATACGTTTTCTCGTCTCGGCAGGGAGTTTGAAAGGTCTTCCCCTCGCATCCACGATAATACCTACAACCCCACCACTGATCTCCATCTCTATCTTTCTCTCTTTATTGGGACCAATGTAGAAACCTCTTTCTGTTTCTATAATTATCTTTTTCTTTTTATCTGTTGCAAGCGGAATTCTTACCATATCTCCATAGTTTACAGAAAATTCTCCGTCGTCGCTCTTTATCCTGATACAGAGAACTCCATCGGTCTTTGCTGTTCCAATAGGTGCTATACAGTACCCGAGGGGAACAAGGCAGTCTTTATAAAATACCTCGATGGCTGCATCTTCATTCACCTCTGCAAGTACACCAAGGTGTGGCATCATAAATATGGAATCAACACCAAGCCTTGTTATACCTTCTGGAAGAAAGGCATCTATGAGCATAAGAGCAGACTGAACCCTCCTTGGTGCGTGGGAAAGTGCACCTCCCGAACCTATAAGGATATTCAAACCCATCATATCCACGAGTGTTTCACCCGTTTGTGCCTGTGCAAATGTGTCCGATATGGTTCTTTCCTGCTGAACCCCTTTGAGCCCAACTGCCATTGTTTTATGTTGAAGAAAGGCGAGCCGTAATGCCTCTCTTGCTATAGCTTGTTCTATTTTCAGCTCAACCAGGGTTTGTGGTATGGTTGTAGGTCTTATCATTTTGTTTCTTATACGATTCCTTAAGTCTTTTTCATCTATTTCAAATGGGATCCATTTTGTTATATTCTCCACTCCTGTCTCTGCAAGGACATTTGATATGGAATAACTCATTCCAAGATTTGCAGAGACAGTTCTGTTGAATACACCTTCAAAGACAGAAAACACATCCGTTGTAGCACCACCAATATCAACTCCCATAGCACTTATACCCTCGTGTTTTGCAAGATAGTGAATGAGCGAACCGACTGCACCAGGAGTTGGCATAATAGAAATATCTGTCCATGCCATAAGTTTCTTGTACCCAGGTGCATGGGCCATAACATGTTCCATAAATTGTTCGTGTATCTTGTTTCTGGCAGGTACAAGATTCTCTCTCTCAAGGACAGGACGGAGGTTGTCAACAATTGCAAGATCTGCCTTTTCAGTAAGGGTTTTCTCGACCACATCTCTTGCATCCTTGTTGCCGGCATATATTACAGGCAGTTTGTACCCCATACCGAATCTCGGGCGAGGGTCTGCTGCTCCGATCAATTCCGCAAGTTCTGCAACATGTGATATCGTTCCACCATCCACGCCACCAGACAGAAGTATCATATCAGGTCTGAGCCTTCTCACAATCTCTATCTTCTGATGTGGTAATCTGCCATCATTGGATGCAATTGTCTCCATAACTATTGCGCCTGCACCAAGTGCTGCCCTTGCTGCGCTCTCTGCTGTCATAGACTTAACAACTCCTGCTACCATCATCTGAAGACCACCACCAGCAGAAGATGTGGATATATAAATATCAACGCCCTCCTTATCATTTTTTCTTGGTTTTATGATTTTTTCACCGCTTAGGATTTTTTTCCCTGTCAGTTCTTCAACCTCCCCTACAGCATTTAGAACACCCCTTGTGACATCTTCAAAAGGCGCCTCAACTGTTGTGGGTGCCTCGCCTCTCGTAACAAGCCTATATTCACCTTCTTTCTTTTCTATAAGTATTGCCTTTGTTGTAGTGCTTCCGCAATCTGTTGCAAGTATTGTTTGTAATTCATCCTTCATAAACCCTCCCTTAAAACGCAATATTATTGTCAAAAATTTAACCACAGAGAACACAGAGAATTATAGAGTAATAAAGCCCTTCCCCTCTGTGACCTCTTATCTTGCCTGTCTACCGGACATGTAAAATTAATCCCTTTATCCCGCCTCTTAACCTTTGTACATTGAAATTTATAAGTTAAAACAGGGATTTAAAGAGATTGGAAGAGATTCTTTTTTCTAAAAAATATCCATTTCTCTTAAGTTCTCTTTCAATCCCTGTAAAATCATATAAGTCATTGTATAGAGAACACAGAGAATTAAAGTTACTCTGTGACCTCTGTGGTTTTTCATATTCTTTCATATTCTATTTGATACTACCAATGCAATATTATGTAAGATTAAATTAGCTTTTGCCTTACCTCAGTACCTTTGCATACAAATTTAGCTTCTGTCAACTTTTTTATCTCATCTATTACTCTTTGTATCATCCAGTCAGGTGTGGATGCACCCCCTGTCACACCTGCCTTACCCACACCTGAAAACCAGTTCTTCTTCAGCTCCTTTTCCGTTTCTATATGATAAGTGGATGTTTTCTTTTCTTTTACGAGTGCCGCAAGTCTTTTTGTATTTGCAGAATTTTTACCACCTACTATAATCATACAACCAACCTCTCTTGCAAGTTTGAGAGCGGCTTTTTGACGCTGTTGTGTAGATGTACATATGGTATTAAATACCCTTACCTCCAGCGTAATTTTGATGAGTTCAGATACCACCAGCGATAGCATTTCCATGGATTGTGTTGTTTGTGCGACAACCCCTATTTTATTTGACAGTGACATATTTTTTATATCAGTATGATTATTTATACAGACTGCATCTTTACCCGCGAAACCAAGAATTCCCTCTACCTCTGGATGTTCTCTCTCTCCAAGTATCACTACCTGATAGCCTTTTTGCTTCAACATTTTTGCCTTTTCCTGTGCTTGTTTTACAAATGGACAGGTAGCATCTACTATGGTGAACCCTTTTTCTTTTGCGTGCTCTACTATGGATGGAGAAATACCATGGGAGCGTATTATAAGTATCCCCTTTTTTATATTGTCAAGGGTTTCAAGAGGTATAATTCCCTTCGTGCGTAGCTGTTCCACAACCTGTGGATTATGGATAAGAGGCCCTAATGTATATATGGGAATCTTGGAGTTTTTTACAGTCTCATACGCTATTCTTAGTGCCCTCTCAACTCCAAAACAGAAGCCTGCATTCTGTGCAAGATATATTTTCATGGAATTTATATAAAATATATATGTTGAAGTTTATTATCCTGTGAGTTCCTCGTTTATCTCCTGCATCGCCTTAAGCACAATGTTCACAAAGTCGTCTAGTGGGATACTTATTTTCTCACAGGCAAGTATTTGCTCCCTGTTTGCTCCCCTTGCAAACCCTTTCTGTTTAAACTTCTTTAGAACAAATTTTGTGTCTATTTCTGCGAGTGTTTTTGATGGATGCATCAGCATAGCGGCTATTATAAGGCCTGTGAGTGGGTCGAGTGCATAGAGTGCAATGTCCATAGTTGACTTTGGTTCGATATAGCCTGTGTGCCTTTCTATGGCTTTTACTACTTTATCGTCCAGCTTGCCCTTGAGAAATGACGCACCCTTTTTGCCGTGTTCTTCTGCATCTTCAATCTCCTCATAATCTATATCGTGCAAAAGCCCTGCAAGTCCCCACAGGTCAGCGTCTTCTCCAAGATACTCTGCTATACGCTTCATTCCAATCTCACAGGCGAGAGAATGTTTTACAAGGTTTTTCTTTTTCAACTTGGAGTGAAGAATATCCAGTGCTTCTTTTCTTTGCATTATATTAAATTATGCGTAAATAAACCACAAGATTACCACGAGAGATTATCGGAGAATGTCAAATTTCCAATACCCAATTTCCAATAAAATGTCAAATTCCTAAATTCCCAATTTTATTTT
>PEYP01000003.1:8465-9126 GCA_002774315.1 Candidatus Stahliibacteriota bacterium CG08_land_8_20_14_0_20_40_26 | reverse complement strand
AATGTAAGTTCTATATGTTCTTTCAGTTCACTTGCGTAGGCGCTATCAATTTCACTAAAAACCCTGTATCCATAACATAACGTCCGTAGTCCCCTTACAGCCCACCAATTGAACGATTTCTTGCTCGTCCTCCCCTCTGTATTTATGGAATAATCGCGCAGAATAAAGTTATAAAACTCGCCATCTTCCTGTTCCATATACATAACAAAGTTAAGCCCCCTTCTCGTCTTTTCTAATGATACACTATCCCCATACATCGTATAATGCCTCAAGTAGAGTATAGATGCTCTACTCACATCGTCAACACAGGATATACCTTCATCTGAAGCATCAACCCAATTATAGTCAGGATATTCGGAGTAGATATGGGTGACCATCATAAGGGTTCCACCTATATTTATAGTTTCGCACAGATGGTCTAAGTGTCTGAGGTTTATATAGCAAGAAACACTATCTCCCGGGCTTTTTAGCGATAAGACTCTGGGAACCTCAGCCAGGTTTGCTGTTGTGAACATTTGGAGCAATACTAAAAGAAATGTCATCTTATTGATTATAGATTACAAAAAGATTCTACCTCCTCTCTGTAAGGCAAGGCTGGTATCCCGCCGTATCTTGTCACTGTTAATGCAGCAACTGCATTGGCAAACCTAAAGATTCCGTG
>PEYP01000003.1:0-8449 GCA_002774315.1 Candidatus Stahliibacteriota bacterium CG08_land_8_20_14_0_20_40_26 | reverse complement strand
GGCAAACCTAAAGATTCCGTGCAGGTCTTTTGTGGTGAGGCTGTCAAAAGGTATCTCTAAAATTTTAGCAAGCATTCCTGCAACAAATCCATCACCGGCACCTGTTGTATCTCTTACCTTTACATCGAAACCAGGCTCCTTACCCTCGGTTTTATCGCTAAAAAAGTAACATCCATCTTTACCCAGCGTAATTACGAGTAGCCTGACTCCTCGCTCTAAGATATACCTTGCACCCGCTTTTAAATCTGCGCTATCAGTTATAAATTCCATTTCTCCCATATCCATTTTCACTATATCTGCTAATCCAAGTGCCTCTTTTATCTGAAGTCTGGCATTATCAGAACTCTCCCAGAGTGAAAGCCTCAAATTGGGGTCGAAGGACACGAGCGTATTCTTGGCTTTTGCAGTTCTCACGGCAGTCAAAATTGCATCTCTACTGGGATTTGATATAAGAGAAATAGAGCCAAAATGTATTATCTTTGCATTCTCAATAGAAATCTTGTCTATCTCTTCTTTTCTTATTTTCATATCCGCGCTCTCATCTCCATAGAATTCAAAATCTCTCTCCCCTTCATCGGTCAAAGACACAAATGCCAGTCTCGTACTGTGTTTTTTATCAAATAGTAAGTTTGATACATCAACTCCATTGTTTTCTAAGGTCTTTGCCAAAAATCTACCAAAGGAATCATCTCCAACCTTACCAACAAATGCTACCCTTTTCCCAAGCCTTGCTAATCCAACTGAAACATTGGCTGGAGCTCCCCCTGCCGATTTCAAGAACCTAGACGCATTCTCTAACTCTACATTTTTCTCAGTAGAAACAAAGTCTATTAATGCCTCACCTATGCAAATGGCATCCAGACAGTCCTTGCTCATCCTTTTAAATCAAGTTTCTGGAATGATCAGGGTCTTTATCACCTTTCGTTCTTTATGATATTCAAACGCCTTTAACAATTCGCCAAGTGAAAACCTTTTTATATTAAATTCAGTCAGGTCTATCTTATTGAGCGTTAGTAACTCTATAGCACGACTAAAGGTATTCGGATTGATATAACTGCCCTTTATGGTCAACTCTTTAAGATATATCTCCCAGGGCTTAATATTAATCTTTACATCCCTATCACATACACCAAAGAATACTACTCTCCCTCCCCTTCTGACCAAATCAAGAGCCAATCGCGCAGTCTGAGGATTACCGGCACATTCTATCACAGCATCTGCACCGTCGTAGCTGTTTCTCATTATTATATCCCCGACATCTTCTTCAGCGGGGTCTATCACTATGTCTGCTTTCAACATACGAGCAATCTCTCTTCTCTCCTTGTTTGGCTCAACCACGATAAGCTTCCCTGTACCACAAAGTCGAGCCAGCTGCATTATCATAAGACCAATAGCCCCCGCTCCAAGAATTACAACCGTGTCGCCTACCTTTATATCTGCCAGATCCACTCCATGAATCGAGCAAGAAAGAGGCTCAGTAAGACATCCCCATTCAAAGGGTATATTATCTGGCAGTTTGTAGAGCTGAATTTCTGGCACAATTGAATATTCTGCGAAACCTCCGTCTATATGGACACCAAGGGCAATGAGGTTTTCACAGAGATGTATAAAACCACGCCGACAATAGTAACAATGCCCACAGGTAATGTTGGGATCAACTACTACCCTATCTCCTATTTTAAAGCGGACAACACTCTTACCCACATCTTCAACCGTCCCAGCATACTCATGTCCTAATATCACTGGAGGATTGGAGTTTGCACTGCCATCAAAGATATGTATATCTGTTCCGCATATACTGCAGGCCCTTACTCTTATAAGTACCTCGTTTGGCATTATTTTACGAATTTTCCTCTCTTTGATTCTCATAACACCTGGCTTATAGAATACAGCAGCTTTAATTACTTCCTCCTTGTTTATATCTGCAATTCAGACAGTGAAGTTAATCCCTGCCTACCGGCAGGCAGGCGTAAGGATTTTAAAAGGCTGACGCCTTAATTCCAATTTATTAAATTTATTGTGTTTTTTTCAACAGGGATTTAAAGAGACCTGTGGTGAACGAAGTGAATCCATTAAAAGAGATTTATATTTTTCCCCTGCTATTTTGAGATATAAAAATTTATCTTGTTAATTTGCTGATATTTGTCTCAATAATAGTTTTTCGGTTTATGAGACCTTATTCTATCATTACTACTGTCTGAATCACAGTTGTTTATATCACTCAGTTTCGATATTGTATACCTTAATCTCTTTGGGTGGTAATTTGAATGGAATACGGTCTTTGAAATGCATGGATTCTCCCGTTTCAAAGTCTACAACATTCTTTATACTTGGTCCTGTTTTTATGAAACCTTCTGTCTTTTCCCAGTCGTGATTTATTATCCATAAAAGGAATCTCGATTTATCCTTACATCTTATATTACCTATCTCCACATATGGATTTGGCGAGTCAAAGGTGGGCACTACTCCTGCCATTCTGCATAAGCTTTTATAAATTCGGTAGGTATTATCGCTTTTGTAAACTTCATGCGTATTTGCCAGATAATATTCGAGTGGATAGGCAGAAAAAATTACCTTCCCTTTCCCTATAGAATTTAAAAGTACCGCGGGTCTGCCCTCTCCATCTACGGCGATAACCTCCGCCGTGGTAGGCGTGACGGGGCAAAACGCCCTATCGCGATAATGGCCGTTGACCTTGTAAATAAATCGTTCATTCTTTGATATATCAAAGAAGTCCTCAATAAATTTCACCTCTATTTCCCCCCCATCAGGTATGTCTGCAATACCAAATCGAAGGCTGTGTCTTGCACCAAATAGTCTTTCAAATATGTGTATCCACATATCATAATGATAAGAGCAGTAAAATATTCCTCCTTTCTCTATATACCGATAGATTTCCCCCCAGAAGGGCGCCGTAAGTTTCTGTATATTTGGTGCGAGTAACAACTTCATCTCTTTTGGAATACTCGGCCTCTCTTCTGATTCTATCTCTTTCGGCAATTGGGGTTCCGGGAAAAATCTGCAGTTCATATGTGCCTGTTTGGTCAATGTATAGCACTGCAATAAGACCTTTTTAATCATATCCTTATCTTCGAATGAATATGGATAATCCAGGATATAATAGGAGGGAACAATAATAAAGGCCTTGCTTTCCTCAATATCAATTTCAAATGGGTCAATTTTATTGATTATATTACTAAAGCGCTCAACTTCATACCCGGCTGGCTTTACAGATTTATCCTTTCTTGTGACACCAAATAATAACTCGAATGGATGGTGTGAGTATGGCCTTTGATAGGGAAGATCAAAGTCTGAGTAACACCAGCATAGAGTACCGACCGCGCCAGCAAGAAATGCACTATTAAAAGTCGTGCGATAATAATTCGCCTGATGCTCTTCAGAGGCAAAGCAATTGGAACAACCAAATTCTTCAAGAATCACAGGTCTTCCGTAATTACACATCTTTATTATAAAAGAGGGAATATACGAGTGGCGTAGGGAGTCATCCTCGTTCGGATAAAAGTGGGGCCCGAAAAAATCGATCACTTCTTTCTGTTCACGCAACCTAAATCCCGTGTCTTTACCATGGACTTCTCGCCCCCAGACTCCGTCACCGACGCTAATCGGATGTATAGTGTCGATCTCACGAACTGCCTTGCAGATAGTTTTTATCCAGTTGAGCACGCTTTCAGCGTCTACAGTGCCTGCGTAGTTTGTGATTTCATTTGTCAGTAACCACCCTAATACTGCCTTGCTTTTCCCAACCTTTTTTACAACTTCTCGGACATACAATGACTCTTGCTCAAGCATCCAGGCATCTTTGTAGAAGTTTCTACCCTTTCTCCAGTTGACATCCCAATCCTCTCCAGACATATGTCCGACAAAAAAACTGGGTATTGTACAGATATCCACTTCTTCGCACAGTTCTATGAATTCTGCAAACCTTTCAAGCATACCCTCATCGACACTATCAGGTTTGGGCATAAAGTCGGGAAAATAAAGAAAGGAACGGCACACATTCATCCCCAGACTCTTCATCTGTTCAAGTTCTTCTTTTACAGTCTCAGGATTCCACTTTCTCCACATCAATGGCCCTGTCTTTCTTGGCCAGTAGTTGGCGCCTATCAAATAGATAGGTTTGCCGTTCTTCTTAAAACAGGTTTTTTCTATTCGTTTCATCTATGCAGAGGATTTACTGAAATTAGAAGTGATTTCTCCTACATTTTTTGTCTTTAGGGGCTATCCTTTTACCCCTGTATGAACCATACTGGCGATAAAATGTCTTTGGAATATACAGTATATTATGACCACGGGAGCAGCTAACATCATTGCTGAGGCCAACCCTACACCAACCTGCTCGGCCTGACCCCCAACTGCAAACAGGGTTACCATCTGTGGCATTGTCATAATGGATTGCTTTCTAATGACGATTAATGGCCAGAGGACTTCATTCCATGTGTTCATAAAGGTGATTATGGCGACAGTCACCAAAGCAGGAATGGAGTTGGGCCAGACAATACGAAATAGTATTCCTAAATCTGAACAACCGTCTATTCGGGCTGCATCTATTATAGCCTGCGGAATAGCCTTAAAGTATTGTCTGAAAAGTAGAATGCCAAAGGCACTTATCATACCTGGAACGATAAGTGCCAGATATGTGTCTGTCCAGCCAAACTTAACCATCAGAACATAAAGCGGTATCATAGTTATCTGGAATGGGATCATCATCGTAAAGAGTATAACCATAAAGATTAGCTCTCTTCCTCTAAACTTTAATCTTGACAATGCGTAACCAACTATCGAACTGAAGACGAGGACTGAGAAAGTTATTGAACTGGACACAAAAAGGCTGTTCAGGAAAGCTCGGCCTATTGGTATCTTCTCCAGAACTGCCTTGTAATTGGAGATAGAGAAATTATGTGAGAAAGGAGAGAGGCTGGATATCTCAATCTCTGGCCTGAGGGCTGCTGATGCCATCCAGATAAATGGATAGATAAAGATCAGTGCAACAAGCGATAATATTATGTAAAATATTGCCTTTTTCATGTGTATATTTCCGTCTCAACCAACTTGCGCTGGATTATAACCACAATCATTATAATCAGAGCCACAGCAAACCCCAGGGTAGCGGCATATCCCATATGATTAAAGTAGAAAGCCTGCTTATAGATATATAGTACACAGGATAAGGTACTGTTCATTGGCCCACCCCCTGTCATAACATAAGGTTCAATGAATAGAGAGAATCCACCGAGGGTGGATAGAATCACAACCATTACCATAGTTGGGTTTAGCATCGGAATAGTTACATGAAAGAACTTTTGGACCTCTGATGCACCGTCAAGGTCCGCTACCTCATAGAGGGAGGCAGGTATAGTCTGCAGGCCTGTTAAAAATAGGACGATATAGAGCCCGACATTCTTCCATGTCGCCATTATCGCAATCGATGGCATGGCTAATCTGGTACTGATAAGCCAGGGGACCTTAGGCAGACCTATTCTGGATAGCAGTGTATTAAACAGGCCTGTCTCCTGTGAATAGAGCTGCTGCCAGAGTATGGTGACTACCACACCTGATACGACGACCGGTAGAAAAAACGCTGCCCTGAAAAATCCTCTTGCTGCTATTCTCTGGTTAAGAATGTTTGCAATGACCAGGGCGATGATTATCTGGAGGGGGATATGTATGACGAGGAAAATAAGTGTGTTACCCAAAGATTTCCAGAAGAGTGCATCGTGGAGGAGTTGCCCAAAATTACCGAACCCGATAAATCTCATTGGCCCTATTATATTCCACTTATGGAAGACCAGAACGAGGGAAAACATAAGAGGGTAGCCAACAAATAGAAGAAAAAAAATGATATAAGGTGATACCATCAGGTATCCTACCCTGTTATTTTCAATTGCTCTTCTCCTCATATAATCCACCTATCTTCCAATTATTCGCTGGCATCTCTCTGCAGCATTCTTTACCGCTTTTTCTGGAGTCTCTTTGCCATAAACACAACAGTATTCAAATGCCTGTGCTATAACATCAAAAATTTCCTTCAATTGTGAAACATTATCCACTCCTCTCGTATAGGATATCTGTTTTGCAAATTTCATCGTCTTTGGATTCTCATCAAAGTATTCTTTGAAGGTTGAATCAATATCTAAATCTTTCCTGAATGGGATTTGATAACATATCTTCAACAGTTGGAGGTCAGACTCCTTTGAAATCAGGAATTTAACAAATTCCCATGCCTCTTCTGGATGTTTTGTAGTGCTGAATATTACAATATTTTTAGGATCACTGTAAGTTAAAATTGGTTCTGGAGTATTGTCTGGAATGGGTAGAGGTGCGAAATCATACTCAAAATCCTCTGTTTTATATTTTTCCAGATAACCGATATCCCAAGGCCCTACAAATTGAACAGCCACATTCTCCATCAAAAATTGATTTCCTTGAAGGGTCCCCTTTGGGAAATATCCTTTTTTAAAACCCTCCTGTAGAAATCGAAATACCTGAATCGCATACTCGTTATCAAAGTTAACCTTATCATCTTCAAACAAGGTTCTGCCTCCAGATGCAGCGATATACAGAGAATAAAAATCAAAAAATCTATGCCACCATACAGGACTCACATTTATTATACCCATCCACTGGTCGATTATCCCATCTCTATCTGTATCCCTTGTAAGCTTCTGAGCAGCCACCATAAATTCCGAATATGTTCTCGGTGGTTTAGATATACCTGCATCGCTAAAAAGCTTTACATTATACTCCATCATTATCGGATTACCCTTCCATGGCATTTGATAAATATGTCCATCTTTTGACCTGAAGGTTTCAAGAATATCTTCGGGTGCGCGCGATAAAGCTACATCCCAGAAGTCCTTAAAATTGTCAAGAGACACAAGAGCATTTGCCTCAGTAAAACCTGCCACAATTCCAGGCCAGATATTAGAACATATATCAGGCGTTGTCTTTGCTGCAACTGCCGCAAGGAGCACTTCTTCGCTTGATTGGCTGGCTGGTAGTGGCTGCATATCTACCTGAATACCTGGATGTTTATGGTTCCATTCATCCACTATAACTTTTGCTAATTCTATCTCCTGAGGATTAGAAGAGGGCCAATAGGTAAGCCTTACAACATCACCCTTTGCAAAAAGGATGCTTTCTTGGGAGAATATCCCCACAGCTAAAAGAACGATGAGCCATTTAATAGATTTTAGCATATTTCCTCCTCCCATTAATGTGTCCTTTGTCTTCTGTAAATTCTCTATACTCCTGCCAGTTCAAAGAACCGAGATAGCGGGGCTGTTGCAACACCTATAACAGTGTCAGCTCCACCATAGTAGACAAACACGGTATTATCCTTAAGAACTACACCACCACTAAAGACAACATTGGGGACTATTCCTTCTTTTTCATAGTTCATCACAGGTTCAAAAATCGGCTCGGGATGTCTGTAGATGATCTTAGTCGGGTCCTTTAAATCAATAAAAGCAAACCCAAGGCTATAAACGAGGGTGCTCGAAACCCCATGATAGATAAAAAGCCACCCCTTTTCTGTCTTGATGGGTGGCGCCCCTGCTCCTATCTTAAAATACTCCCATCCTTGTTTCGGACCCATAAGTATATTATGGTCGTACCAGTGTACGAGATCATCAGAGTAGCAGATCCAGATATAGGGATTGACACGATGATAGATTACATATTTCCCTGAAAATTTCTCAGGGAATATCACGCAGTCCTTATTTTCTATCCCGCGTAGCGGATATATTCTCTCACCAAAATTCCATCTATGATTCAAAAAATCATCCACAGAGATGGAGGTCAGCCCAATCTGACGCAATCTCGGGGAAATACGCAACGTGCCTTCTTCCATTCCAGGAACCCTTCCGTAAGCTGTATATGTGATGTAGAGACGCTCTTCGATCTTTATTATTCGCGGGTCTTCACAACCAAGACAATCTTCTACGCTCTGCGGTGAGAACACGGGAGTCTTAAGTCTTTCGTCGATATGAAATCCATCCTTAGAGGATGCGTAACCAATTGTGGAGATATCGTTAATATCAGTCGCCCGATACAACAAATGAATCTTATCTTTGAGATATATAGCGGCAGTGTTGAAGACCGTTTTGGACTCCCAGGTATGAGCTTCTATTGGCTCAAGTATAGGATTTCCTTCAAATCTTTCAAGCATCATTTCTCCTTTCAGTAGTTTAGTGACTGTCTAAACCCTCGTAGATAAAAAATTACCTTCAATCTAAAAATGTCAGATTGGGGGTAAGGTATAGAAACCACTCTGAATATATCCATAATATTCATATATTTCCCTATTCTCAAAAGAATGAAAAGATAAATTTATTATACAGTAATTTTTGCAAAATGTCAAGTAAAAAGACACCACGAATTACATTCACCCCGCACCTATGCATCGGTGCGGGGTGAATGTTTTATACTG
>PEYP01000159.1 GCA_002774315.1 Candidatus Stahliibacteriota bacterium CG08_land_8_20_14_0_20_40_26 | reverse complement strand
GCAATCCCTCAAGTATCTATAGATTTGCGCAGGAGGCGCGAGAGGCCAAAGAAGTGGCAAGGGAGAAGGTGGCAAAAATACTCAATGCCAAACCCGAAGAAATTGTTTTTACATCAGGGGGTACAGAGGCAGACAATTTCGCAATTAAGGGGATTGCCTATGCTAATAAAGAAAAAGGCAATCATATAATAACCTCCAAGATAGAACATCATGCAGTACTCAATACCTGCAAGTGGCTTGAAAAACAAGGATTCCAGGTAACTTATCTTGGAGTAGACAAATATGGAATTGTGGATTTGGATGAACTTAAGGATGCAATTACTGATAAGACAATTCTAATCACAATTATGCATGCTAATAACGAGATAGGAACGATTGAGCCAATAGAAGAGATAGGTAAAATACTACAAGAGATTAACAAACAACGAATAACGAATAACAAACCACGAATTTATTTTCATACTGACGCAGTTCAGACTGTTGGAAAGATTCCTATAGATGTTAACAAAATCGGTGTGGACCTTTTATCGCTGTCAGGTCACAAATTTTATGGGCCTAAAGGAGTGGGGGCTCTCTTTATTAGGAAGCGAACAAAGATTAATAGTCTTTTACATGGTGGTCATCACGAAAGAAATAGAAGGGCAGGAACTGAGAATGTCCCTGGAATTGTTGGACTTGGAAAGACTTGTGAAATTGCTATGGAAGAACAGGAGAAAGAGGAAAAGAAACTGAAGGCTTTGAGAGATAGATTAGAGAAGGGAATTGTGGAAAAAATAGATGATGTTATTATAAATGGGCATCCAGAAAAAAGGCTTGCAGGAACTCTAAATATTTGCGTGAAGTATGTGGAGGGAGAGTCAATGCTACTCAATCTGGATTTGGAGGGTATTGCAGCATCGAGTGGGAGTGCTTGCACATCTGGAACACTCGAGCCTTCTCATGTTCTTTTGGCTCTTGGAATTCCATCAGAGGTGGCACACGGGTCTCTTAGATTCAGTCTGGGGCGTGACAATACTGAAGAGGATATAAATCGAGTGATAGAAGTTTTACCACTGATTGTCAAAAAACTACGAGCAATGTCACCTTTTGGAAAAGGTAGAGAAGGGGGATTAAGATGGGATACTCAGAAAAGGTGATGGAGCATTTCATGTACCCGAGGAATGTTGGTAGGATAGAGAATGCAGATGGTGTTGGAAGGGCTGGCAACCCCATTTGTGGTGATATTATGGCTATCTATATCAAGGTCAAGAATGATGTAATCACAGATATAAAGTTTGAGACTTTTGGATGCGGAGCAGCCATTGCAACATCGTCTATGGTAACCGAGCTCGTTAAAGGCAAGACAATCGAAGAGGCGCTTAAGATAACGAACAGGACTGTGGCGGATGCACTGGATGGTTTGCCGCCAATTAAGGTGCATTGCTCACTTCTGGCAGAAGATGGTGTAAAGGCAGCAATCACGGACTATAAAAAGAAACAGGAATTGAAAAATAAGGGTAAGTTATGAACATATTATCTGCCATTGGCAATACGCCACTTGTAGAATTGACTAATCTAAATGAAAATCCAAAGGTAAGGATTTTCGGCAAACTTGAAGGGTGTAACCCTGGTGGTTCAGTTAAAGACCGTCCTGCCTATTATATGGTAAAGAAGGCAGAAGAATCAGGAGAACTTACTGCAGGGAAAATAATACTTGAACCGACATCGGGGAATACGGGAATTGCACTGGCGATGATAGGAGCTGCAAAAGGATATAAGGTCAAACTTTGTATGCCAGAATGTGTCAGCACAGAGAGGCGTCGTATCCTTGAGGCGTTTGGTGCTGAAATTGTACTTACCCCTACAAAAGAGGGCACCGATGGTGCTATTAGAAAGACTCAAAAGGTTATCACTGATGAACCAGATAGATACTATATGCCCAACCAATTTGAAAACGAGAATAATGTTCTTGCTCATTATGAGACAACAGGACCCGAAATCTTTTCACAAACAAACGGAGAAGTAGATGTATTTGTTGCTGGTATGGGAACAGGGGGAACCCTGATGGGAGTAGGCAGATACCTAAAAGAGAGGAAGTCCGGGGTGAGAATCGTTGGGGTTGAACCTGAAAAAGGACACGCAATACAGGGACTCAAAAATATGACTGAATCCATTATTCCTAAGATATTTCATCCAGAGGAGTTAGATGAGAAGATTGTGGTTGAAGATGAGCCCGCCTTTGAAATGTCAAGATTGCTTGCCACAAAAGAGGGAATTTTTGTTGGTATGTCAAGTGGCGCTGCAGTAGTAGGGGCTTTGCTTATAGCAAAGAAGATACACTCTGGCACAATTGTTGTGATTCTACCTGACCGCGGTGACCGTTACTTGAGCACCACACTGTTCAGGTCAATATGTGCAAAATGCCCTCCGTAATTTGCCTTCCTCTACACAAAATCCGTGTAATCCTTACCAGAGGCAGTTTAACGCTACCTTCCAATTTTACATTTTTTTCTTGACATTTCCCTCATTTAGTTGTATAATTTTACAATAAGAGCACTAAGAGATTTTAGATTTCAGATTTTAGTTTGTAGTTAGAATCGTGGTGTCAGGAGTTGCCTTACGGCGACCTTTGGTATCCCTCCTGACACAGCTGGGTCGCCATCGGGAGGTAACTCCCGACAGCACACTTGATAAGAATTCACCATGAAGTAGGGACAACCCTTGTGGTTGTCCGCGTTTCGGACAGGGACGAGCCCTGCCTCTACATGCTTTTATTGACACAGATTTACCCCGTTAAATAGAGGCTTTATAGAAATACCACTCTGGCGTTTATTTTTGAGTTATTTAACGGGGTGAACGCTGATTAACACGGATTTATTTTTAAAATGTTTTTTATTTCAAAGAATTATTTTCTTTATTTATCTGTGGATATCTGCGTTTATCCCTGCCTGCCGGCAGGCAGGTGCGTCCAAGTTGTCCGTGTTGTTATTTGCACGGTTGAAACCGTGCCCTACTTTTGTACCACAAAGGCACTAAGAACACTAAGATTCAGATTGTAGATTGTGGGCGAATGCAATTCGCCCCTACGGGATTGTTCACTACAAAGAACACCAAGATTGTAGATTGAAGATTGTAGGTTGTAGGAGGGACGTCGTTGTGTTATTGCGTCTTAGTGTCATTGTGTCGTAGCGTCAACAACACAATGACCTAATTACCTAATAACTTAATTACTCAATAACTCAAAATAACCCGATAGCTTGGTAGATTGATAGCCTTGTCGCCCAATGACTCAATGACTAATGACCAATGACCTAATAACCCAGTTTAATCAGAAAAAAAATGAAAGATAAAGATAAGACAAAAGAACAGCTTGTAAAAGAGCTGAAAGAAATACGCCAGCGGATTGTTGAACTGGAAAAGTCAGAGGTCAGATACAAACGGCTAGAGGAGGAATTGGAGTTTGAGCGACGTCAATTGAAATCCATATTTGATGGAATTGATGAAATTGTGTATGTTGCTGACCCAGAGACCTATGAGGTTCTATATATTAACCAGCCTCTCCGCAATTCCTTTGGTGATGTAGTGGGTCAGAAGTGTTTCAAGGCATTTCAAAATCTGGATGCCCCCTGTCCATTCTGCACCAATGATAAGATATTTGGAAAAAACATAGGAAAGACATATATCTGGGAGTGGCAAAATATGATTAACAAAAGGTGGTATCGTTGTATAGATCGGGCAATTCGTTGGCCTGATGGTAGATGGATTCGCTATGAGATGGCTATTGATATTACAGATAGTAAACGGATGAGTAAGGAGTTGAAAGAGCGTCGGATGTACTTGGAGAATATAATGAAGTATCTCCCTGATGCTGTTATCACACAGGATGCCGAAGGCAAGGTTTTGGAATGGAATCCTGAAGCAGAGAGGTTGTTTGGGTATACATCCAAGGAGGCGATCGGTAAAGAACTTGACGACCTTGTCGCATCACCTGACCCCGATAAATTCAGGGAGGCAACTGGTATTACACAGCAGATTCTTGCTGGAAAGCCCATTTTCCCTGAGGAGGTAGTTCGCTATCGGAAGGATGGCACACCTGTGGATGTTGTCCTTTCGGCATCGCCTATTATCTCAAAGGGCAAAGTGATAGGCGTAGTCGCAGTATATAGAGATATTGCAGAGTCTAAACGGCTGGAAAGAGAGCTAAAAGAGCGTCGACTGTATCTTGAGAGCGTGATGGACAGCACTCCAGATGCTATCGTCACCACCGACAATAAACACAGGATTATGGAATGGAACGCCGGCGCGGAAAGGTTCTTTGGTTACTCACGTGACGAGGTGATAGGAAAGAATCTCGATAACCTCATCACGGCCTCCAATCCCGATGCATTAAAAGAGGCTACCTCCTTGACAAAACAAATCCTGACGGAGAAGAGGGGTGTCCCACCTACCGAGACTATCCGTTATCACAAAGACGGCACACCTGTGGATGTCATTGTCTCAGGTTCCCCTATATTGCTCAGAAACAGATTAATAGGAGTTATTGCCACATACACAGACATTACCGAGCGTAAAAGGGAAGAGAAAATTAGAGAATCAATCTATAGA
Organism: Candidatus Stahliibacteriota bacterium CG08_land_8_20_14_0_20_40_26; assembly: GCA_002774315.1. Lineage (GTDB taxonomy): Bacteria > Hydrothermota > UBA3073 > UBA3073 > UBA3073 > UBA3073. The sequence goes on along the minus strand of PEYP01000159.1, from coordinate 3,485 downwards.
ATTGCAGGGGCGGTTATAACCACAAAAGACATCAACGAACTCTTCAGTTTCATCCACGATATAGTCAAGGAATTGATGTCCGCCGAAAATTGTTACATCGCCCTCTATGATTCTAAGACTGATTTTATTAGTTTTCCATATTTTATTGATAAGTATGATACAACTCCACAGCCAAAGAGAGCGGGCAAGGGACTTACCGAATATGTGCTCCGTACCAAAAAGCCGCTCCTGGTCACACCTAAAGGGGTTTTAAGGTTACGCAAAGAAGGCAAGATAGAAATAATTGGAGCGACCTCGGTGAGCTATTTGGGTGTTCCCCTGATGATAGAGAATCAGGTGATAGGCATGATCGCTGTTCAGAGCTATGTAGAAGGGATTAAATACACAGAAGAGGATAAAAATATTCTTCAGTATGTCTCCTCCCAGATAGGCCAGGCTATAAGATACAAACGGGCAGAGGAGGGGCTGCGTGAGCAGATGAGTGAGCTTCAAGCCTTTCATCGGGTAACTTTGGGACGAGAGGGGCGAATTATTGAACTTAAGCACGAAGTAAACAAACTGTTGGAAAAACTAGGCAGGAAGAAGCAATTCAAGGTGTGAATCGCAGATTGGTCATTGGGTTATTAGGTAATTGGGTAATTAACAATTGACAATTGAAGATTGTAGATTGTGGGCGAATGACAATTCGCCCCTACGGGATTGTTCACCACAAAGGCACAAAGGCACAAAGGCACGAAGATTTTAGATTACAGATTTTAGATTGTAGGAGGGAAAAGGAAAAAGGTTAAAGGATAAACTACAGAATTTTTCACCACAAAGTTCACAAAGATTGTTAATTTTCGATTGACGATTGACTGTTGAAGATTAGGGACAAGTAAAAAGTGAAAAGGTAAAAGTAAAAAGTAAATTATTGTGAATTGCGGATTGATGATTGACAACAATTGACTATTAGAATAAATCAAAAATAGAAAATCTAAAATTGAAAATTAAAGGGCAATTGAAAATCGTAAATTAAGACGGGAGGTTTTTCCTATGAGAAAGTCCAAGAATCAATTATCTATATTGCTTTTTACTATAGTAGCCTGTGTCATCCTGGCTTTTTATGTCGGCTTTATCAGGGGCGAAGAAATAGTCTATACTCATTTTTTCTATATTCCAATTATTTTAGCTGGCGTGTGGTATTATAGGAAGGCTATTTACCCCGCACTTTTTCTCAGCATCGTCCATATTCTTGCAACGCATTTTTCTCTTCGTGTTGTTACAATAAACAATTTTTCAAGATGCGCTATGCTTATAGCTGTGGCGTATGTTATCGGACTCATCAGCGAGAAGCGAGCCAAAGGAGAGGACAAACTGCGGGAGACTCGCGATTACCTGGAAAAACTAATTAACTATGCCAACGCTCCCATCATCGTCTGGGATACTGAATTCAGAATCAGACAGTTCAACCATGCCTTCGAACATCTATCGGGCTATACAGCCAACGAGGTCATCGGGAAAGAACTCAGTATGCTTTTCCCTGAAGCAAGCCGAGACGAATCAATGAGGAAGATCCAACACACCATGGAAAATGAACACTGGGAATGTGAGGAAATCCCGATTCTTCACAAAAATGGAGATATTAAGATGGCACTCTGGACCTCAGCAAACATCTATGGAGAGGACGGCACAACTCTTTTATCTACCATTGCCCAGGGCACAGACATCACCAAGCGCAGGCAGGCGGAGGAGGCACTTGCCAAATCCAAAGCCTACACCGAATCCATCATAAAGAACTTTTTAGATACCCTCATCGTTGTTGACACCGAAGCGAAGATCCAGACCGTGAACCCAGAAACCTGCCGTCTATTAGGCTACACAGAAAAAGAACTTATCGGGTGGCCTGTAAGTATAATTTTTGCAGAAGAAGAAGAAGAAGAAGTTCGGCGGTTGTTTCAATTTTTCCGTGAACCTAAAAAGACAAAAGCACTTCACCCACAAGATACCATCCGTAATCGTGAACTCACTTACAAAACTAAAAATGGACGACTCATTCCAATGTCGTTTAACGCCAGTACGCTAACCGATGAAGCAGGTAATGTCACAGGTGTGGTGGCGGGAGCGAAGGATATCACAGAAATAAAGCAGGTGGAGGAGGCGCGACGGAAAAGCGAAGAGCATCATAGAAAAGCTATAGAAGATATATTCAAATTTATACCCGAAGGTCTATTAGTTTTCTCAAATAAGTTAAACTTATTAAAAGAAAATAAAGCCTTTCGGGACATTGTCCAAAGATACGCATCTATGCTAAACTATACGGAAAAAAAACTCACGGAAATAATCATTGAACAGGTGAAAAATAGAATAATCAACGAGGATTACACAGAAATCAGGATTTCTAAAAAGCAGGGATGAAGAAGCAAAAAATAGGCAAAATAATTTTTACTAAAGTATTGGAGATGCCCTTAACAAAGTATCTTGCCTATATTGGAAAAACAACAACGGGATTGACAGAGCCTTTAGTAACTCATAAGTTTGTCAAAAAGAAATTATTCTATGCTAAAATAATAATTAAAGATGGAACTCTGCATTTTGAGATTCCAGATAAGCGTTTTAAGAGTATTTATTCGACTCAAAATTGTACTGGAAATAAAATAATATGTTCATTGAAATGGATCAATACCAGGAATAGATTTTCTTTGCATATTTTAAAAAGTCTTCTTCATTACCAGAGTAAATATTGGTCTTCTGGCAGAGAGGCAGACTTAAAACCATTAACCTTAAAATGGTTTTTATCCTTATATCCTTTACAATATCTTGATCAAACCCGACTTTCAAGGTTGATTTCAAATTTACTGGTTATGAGTCCTCAAAGTCAGCTCATTAATCTTAGGAATGTATTTATATCAAAAAAAAGTATTATGCGTTTCTCATTAGAGAAATAGTTGACAATAATAAAAATGCCTTGAAAGACAGGGATATTCAATATCTATTGGCTCAAAAAGAGGTACATTTATCCCTTAGAACAATATGTAATTGCAGAAAATTACTTAATATTCCCAACTATAGAGAAAAAGCCGCTTATTATGGAAAGGAGGTAACTTTTAGCGATTACATACTGTTATCAAAAAAATATTTCACTAAAATTCCGACTGAAGCCGGAGTTTATGAACTCTCCATTTCGTCAAAAATTGATTACCTGAATTGCAGGAGTAATGTTATATACATTGGTTCTTCCAAAAACCTGCGTAAGCGAACAGCAAACTATACGGGTAATAAGCTAAAAAACAAGCGCTTGAGGAAATTTATCAGTAACTATGATGTATTTGTGCGTTTTTATTTAACAGAAAGTTACAGCTTGATTGAAAGAAGCCTTCTTAAAAGTTTTGCAAACAATTATGGCGGGTTACCGACAGCTAATAGCATAGGAGGATAATTATGGAAGAGGAACAAAAAGATATAGAAGAGCTTATTTTACAATTTGATATGGCAAGAATGGTTTTTGC
>PEYP01000107.1 GCA_002774315.1 Candidatus Stahliibacteriota bacterium CG08_land_8_20_14_0_20_40_26 | reverse complement strand
TTTTGTCTCTTTGCTGTCTGAACGAGAAAGCATTACGCAGGGGTTGAGGGCACCCGCTATAAATCCTGCTATATTAGCACCACCCAGATACAACAATGCCTTCGCTGAGATGTTGCCACAGGATATATCAGGCACTACAATAATATCTGCATCTCCCGCAACTTTGCTCTTTATTCCTTTTATTCTTACCGATTCTGGTGATATTGCAAGGTCCATTCCAAGAGGTCCGTCAATTTCGCAGTTTCCAAGTTGATTTCTCTCACCGGCTTTTGCGAGTATCGCAGCGTCAATCGTCTCAGACAGGTCTTCGTTTATAGTTTCTATTGCTGCCACGAGAGCTACCTTCGGTCTTTCTATGCCAAGTTTCCCGGCAAGTTCCAACGCATTCATTATTATATCCATTTTTGTTTTTATATCTGGTTTGATATTTATACCTCCGTCTGTAAGAAGTAGTAATTTATGGTAGAACTTCGATTCTATAACGGCGATATGGGAGAGAGTTCTTCCCGTTCGCAGTCCTCGTTCTTTATCAAGGACACCCTTTAAGAATTTTGGTGTTGATGTATGTCCTTTCATAACCATATCCGCTTCTCCAATTCTTGCCATCTCCACTGCCATTAATATTGCTTCATCTCCAACTGCATCTATAATTTCAAATTCCCCACCACCTTTTGCAATAATCTTACTTTTATCACCAACAAGAATGGGGATTATCAATCCCTCGTTCTTTGCATTTTTGCATGCTTCAATAGAAACTTCGTCATCTCCACAAGCAACAGTTATTCTCTTTGGTCCGAGCTTCTTTGCCTCTTCAATTATCTCCTTGAACGAGCGTAGCATAATACCCCCGGTAGTATTAAAAAGTAAAGTTTGTTAGATGGTTAGTTTGTTAGTTGGTTAGGAGGTGGCTAATGATACCACAAATTTTGTATTTTGTCAAGAGAAAAAACCTTGACTTTTCTTGTGTTTTATGTTATAATTCTGTCACTATGCCTTTAAAGATATATAATACACTTACGAGGAAGAAAGAGGAGTTTATTCCGTTGGCCCCCCCTCTGGTAAAGATGTATGTATGTGGTATGACCGTGCAGGATAGACCACATATAGGGCATATGAGAGCATATGTGGTTTCTGACACATTGAAGAGATGGCTTACACACAGAGGGTTTAAGATAAAACATATCCAGAATATTACAGATATTGATGATAAGATAATTGAAAAGACAAAAACACTGGGTAAGGACTATAGAGAGATTGCAGAAGGAAATGCAGAAGAATTTATGAGGTGTAGTGATATTATGGGGATAGAGAGGGCAGACTTTTATCCAAAGGCTACCCAGCATGTTCAGGAGATTATAGAACTTATATTGAAGCTTATCCAGAAGGGATATGCATATACAACCGACACAGGAGTATACTTTGATATATCCAGATTTCCAGATTATGGCAAACTATCGGGAAAGTGCATAGATGACCTCAAAAAAGGTGCAAGGGTAGAGATAGACGATACAAAACACTCTCCTCTTGATTTTGTCCTGTGGAAACGTGCAAAAGAGGGAGAACCCTTCTGGGAGAGCCCTTGGGGTAGAGGAAGACCCGGCTGGCATATTGAATGCTCTGCTATGTCTTTAACACATCTTGGAGAGACAATTGATATCCATACAGGCGGGGAAGACCTTATATTTCCCCATCATGAAAATGAAATTGCACAATCAGAAGCAGTCACTGGCAAGCCATTTGCGAGGTTCTGGGTACACAATGGACTTCTCCAGCTTTTAGGCAATAAAATGTCAAAGTCTACAGGGCAGTTCGTACCCGCACTCGATGTATTGCAAAAATACGAACCTGATGCAGTGAGGTTATTTTTTCTCTCAACACACTACCGTCATCCTATGGAATATAGCGAGGAACGGTTGAAAGAGGGAGGAGAGGCACTTACCAGGATAAAAGAATGCATTGAAATGTTGAAAGAGAGGAGTGCAGAAGCGGAGACCCCCCCAAAAAACAGCCATTTTGCTGACGAGCTTGGTGACTTCTGGAAAGATTTTGAGGATGCGATGGATGATGACTTTAATACACCGAAAGCAATTGGAAGAATCTATTCACTCATAAAGGAAGTAAACCTGAAGATGGGAGATATCGATGCAAATATAGCCCATCTCTATAAAGAAGCCCTGACCTCTTCACTTAAGATACTCGGGATAACGATAAAGGGAAAGGAACTGGATAGATTTACACCGCAACTTTTAGATCTCATCCTTAAAATAAGACAGAAGCTCCGTGAGGAAAAGAGGTACGACCTCGCAGATAAAATAAGGGAAGATCTCTCCCGATTGGGTATTACAATAAAGGATACACCCAATCGTTCAATACCCTCCCTTTGAATCCACCGGTCGCTCTTATCAACTAACCAACCACTTGGGGAACCTCTGGAATCGGTGTATAATAATCCCAAAGTATACCTTATCGCGCAAACTATCTAGGGCAAACCTTTAGGTTTGCTTTAATGCAAGACTACAGTATTTAGCAAGGCTAAAGCCTTGCCCTACAGCCTTGCCCTACAGCCTTGCCCACTGCGTTAATTTACGTCCAAATTTTTCTTGACATTGGAAGGGATTTATGATATAATAGATTATGTCTTTGTGGTTGGCGATCATTCTGTTTTTTGTCGCCTTTTTTTTGATTCTTAAGGGCGCAGATTGGTTCGTGGATGCTGCCGTCGAGATGGCTGAAGGCTTCCATGTTCCAAAGGTATTGATCGGGGCAACCCTTGTGAGTATAGCTACGGTGGCACCTGAGTTTTTTGTCTCTGTTATGGCTGCGGCGATGGGAAAGGTTGAAATGGCTGTTGGTAATGCAGTTGGTTCGCCGATTACCAATATAGGACTCATACTCGGATGCTGTGTGTGCTTTACATTTATCCCCATCTCAAGAGAGATGCTTAAGAGAGAATGTGTGATGATGCTTTCAGTCGTAGTGCTCTTTTTTTTCTTCTCCTTTTACGGAATAATAACAAGACCTATCTCTCTCTTTTTTCTCTTTTTAGTCTATCTTTATATAAGATATTCACTGAGACAGGCAAGGAATGCACGGGAGGAATGGCGGAAAGATGGTACGATTCCAAAGTCAGACTTCAATCTTAAACGAGAACTCTTTCTGTTTTCTGTAGGTGCATTAATGGTCATTATTGGCAGTCGGCTTCTAATCCTGTCGGGTAGTGCGGTTGCGAAGTATTTTGGAGTTTCAGAGAGTATTATTGGACTTACACTGGTGGCATTTGGAACATCCCTCCCGGAGTTCTTTACATCCGCGATCGCTGTGACAAAAGGACATAAAGAAATATCCATTGGTAATATCATAGGTGCCAATATTCTTGATATTATTCTTGTTCTAGGGGTATCAGGACTTGTCAGACCATTGCCGATAGACAGAAATACCCATTTTTTTGCTACTCCTGTCCTTCTGCTTCTTTCTATTCTTCTTATTGTTTTTGGAAAAACCAGAAAGGGTTTTCAGCGGTGGGAAGGTGGGGTACTTGTGACAATTTATTTTCTTTATGTCTTTTATCTTTTCTTATAAGGTTTTTTCTTTATCTCTATTTCTTTTTCTTTCCCTGAACTTGATGGAAAGTAATATTTCTTTCCTTTTAACTTCTCCGGAAGATATTCCTCCTCTACCCAATGTCCCTTAAAATTATGGGGATATTTATATCCTTTACCATAACCCAGGTTTTTCATTAGGGAAGTTGGCGCATTGCGAATATGAAGTGGTACTGGTAGGGCTCCATACTTTTTAATATCCTTCAGGGCATTTTTGTATGCCACAAGAGCAGAATTGCTTTTAGGAGCAGTTGCAAGATAGATTGCTGTCTGAGAGAGCGGCAAAAAATCTTCGGGTCTTCCAATAAAATGAATAGCCTCCTTACAGGATACTGCAAGGGTGAGTGCCAGAGGATCTGCATTTCCTACATCCTCTGCAGCAAATATTATCATTCTTCTTGCTATAAAGAGAGGGTCTTCTCCTGCCTCTAACATTCTTGCAAGCCAGTATACAGCAGCATCAGGATCAGAGCCTCTTAAAGACTTTATAAATGCTGATATGAGGTTATAATGTTCTTCGCCCTTTTTATCATAGATCAAAGGAAGTTCCTTCACAATCTCTTTTACTCTCTCTACTGTTACGCTTCTTTTACGGGGTTTCCCTTCTATAGGGGTAAAGTCCTGCTCTACATTTTTTGCTTGTATTCCTGCAGTAAGCACCGCAAATTCTAGTATATTGAGTGCAATTCTTGCATCACCGCCCGAGATTTCTGCTATATAATTTCTGACATCATTTGGAATATCCGGATTATATTCTCTTAATCCTTTTTCATTAGTAATAGCCCTGTCAATAATAGTTCTTATCTCATTTATTGAGAGTAAGTAGAACACATATATGCTGGTACGGGAGAGTAGGGGAGAGATGACTTCAAACGATGGATTTTCAGTGGTCGCGCCTATAAGAATTATCGTTCCGTCTTCAACATATGGAAGAAATGCATCCTGCTGTGCCTTGTTAAACCTGTGTATTTCATCTATGAATAGGATTGTTTGTTCTTTAGATACCTTTGCCTCTGCTATTGCTCTTCTTATATCATTTACACCTGAGAGCACTGCACTGAATGCTATGAACTTATAACCCCCTATTTTCGCTATGAGTTTCGCAAGGGTAGTCTTACCTGTTCCCGGGGGACCCCAGAAGATACTCGAAGAGATTTCTCCTATCTGAAGAGCCTGCCATATAGGTCCATCTTCTCCAAGAAGATGAACCTGTCCGACGAATTCGCTGAGGTTGTTTGGTCTCATCCTCTCCGCAAGGGGTGCTTTTTTTCCTTTTGTAAATAAATCCTGCATAAGAACCCCGATTCCTTTAAAACTACAGATAAATTTTTCTTTTTTAACAGGGACCTTAAAGAGACTTACATGAGAATTTAAAGAACAAAAATATCTCTTTCTCTCTTAAAAGTCTCTTATCTACCTGTCGGTAGACAGGCCTGCCTACCCTGCCTACCGGCAGGCAGGCGTCAGACAGGCAAGTCACTGCTACGCTTGCTCATATTAACAGTCTCTGACAATTATCCATTCATTGATGCGAGGAATTCGGTATTATTTTTTGTTCTTTTCATGCGTTTCAGCAGGAGTTCTAATGCCTCTATTTGATTCATCTCAAGAAGGATCTTCTTCATGATATAGACCCTTTGTAATTCCTTTTCATCCATAAGAAGTTCCGCCTTTCTAGTTCCTGATTTGTTCAGGTGCATTGCGGGGAATATGCCCCTGTCTGACAACTCTCTATCAAGAACAAGTTCCATATTTCCTGTTCCCTTGAACTCCTCAAATATTACATCGTCCATCCTTGAACCTGTTTCAATCAATGCAGTGGCGATTATTGTAAGCGAACCTCCTTCTTCTATGTTTCTTGCGGCACCAAAGAACCTTTTGGGTTTCTGAAGAGCGGTTGCATCAACGCCTCCTGTGAGTGTCCTTCCACTGTGAGGCAACACGGCATTAGATGCCCTTGCAAGCCTTGTTATTGAATCCAGGAGTATGATGATATCCTTCTTCTGTTCAACCAGTCTTTTTGACTTCTCTAAAACCATACTTGCGACCTGTATGTGTCTTTCCGGCGGCTCATCAAAGGTAGAAGATATAACCTCTGCATCTACATTGCGTTTCATGTCAGTAACCTCTTCCGGTCTCTCATCGATAAGAAGTATCATAAGAATAACCTCTGGATGATTCTCTGTTATTGCATTTGCTATTTTTTGAAGGAGTATTGTCTTTCCTGCTCTTGGCGGGGACACAATAAGCCCTCTCTGACCCTTTCCAATAGGAGTAAACAAATTTACTATACGCATGGAGATATCGCTGTTTTTTCTTTCAAGGTCTATTCTTGATGTGGGATAAAAGGGAGTAAGTTCATCAAATAGGATACGTTTCTTGTTTTCGTCGGGGTCTATAAAGTTTACCGCTTCTACCTTTAGAAGAGCAAAGAAGCGTTCGTTCTCTTTCGGAGGTCTTATCTGTCCCATAACTGTATCACCCGTCTTTAAAGCGAATTTCTTTATCTGTGACGGAGAAACATATATATCATCCGGACCAGGAAGATATGAGTAGTCCGGGGAACGCAGGAATCCATATCCGTCTGAAAGCACTTCCAGAACACCACTGCCGAGTATAAGTCCATTTTTCTTTGCGCCCGACTCGAGTATCTTAAATATCAGTTCCTGTTTACGCATATCTGCAATTCCAGATATTTTAAGTTTTTGTGCAATATCTCGGAGTTCGGATATAGTCTTCTTTTGAAGTTCTCCTATATTCATAAACCTCCCATTTTGATTTATATAATGTAGTAGAGTAATCTCAATTACGCCTTAAGCATTACAATTGAACAGGTCTTTTAGGTAAATAAAGGGTGTAAAGTAAATTAGATGCTTAAAGTTATTGGTGGGAAGAGAATCTTCCAAGATTAATCTTAACCATTAATTATTGTTGTAGGTTTTAATAAATGAGCGAGAATAATTGATAAGTTGCAGGAGATAGTGGATTTTTGTAAGATTTTTACTACGGGGTG
>PEYP01000055.1 GCA_002774315.1 Candidatus Stahliibacteriota bacterium CG08_land_8_20_14_0_20_40_26 | reverse complement strand
AAAGAAGAGGATATATACCATAAACTTATAACAAAGGGCAAAAAGGATTATATACTTCATGATGGTCCTCCTTATGCGAATGGTGAACTTCATATCGGCCATGCACTGAATAAAATCTTGAAGGATATTACCGTAAGATACAGGGCGCTTTCGGGCTGCAGGACACCATTCATACCGGGGTGGGATTGCCACGGTATGCCGATAGAACACAAAGTGACAGAGAATATAAAGGAACTTCCCCCACGAATGGATGTGAGAAGACTGTGTAAGAAATATGCGGAAAAGTATGTTAATATACAGAGAGAACAATTTATAAGACTCGGGGTACTTGGAGATTGGGAGAACCCATACCTTACCTATGATAAAAAATATGAAGCAGATGTCCTGAGGGTGTTCAAGTCGCTTTTAGATGATGGATATATATACAGAGAAAGGCGTCCGATACACTGGTGTATAAAGTGCAGGACTGCACTGGCAGAAGCAGAGATTGAATATAAGGAGCATACATCTCCATCTATCTATGTGAGGTTTCCTGTTAATTCTTCAGATGACAAGCTCCTGCAGGATGCCTCTTTTCTCGTATGGACTACAACGCCCTGGACTTTGCCGGCAAATGTTGCACTTGCCCTTGGCAGAGATATCGATTACTCGCTTGTAGACACAGAGAAGGGGAAGTTTATACTTGCCACTACCAGACTATCAGTACTTGATGAGATGGGACTTTCATATAAAAAGCTTGCAAATATATATGGAAATAAATTGGAAGGTATTCTGGCCCATCATCCATTTTTTGACAGAGAATCCCTAGTTATACTTGCGGATTTTGTTTCTACGGAAGAAGGTACTGGTGTGGTGCATATTGCCCCGGGACATGGATATGAAGACTATCTTGTAGGAAAAGAGTATGGACTTCCGATCCTTTCCCCTGTTGACGATGAAGGCAAATTTACAGAGGAGGTAGATGAAGTTGCAGGTAAAGTTGTGTTTTCTGCAAACGATGAGCTAATAGCTTTGCTTGAGAAAAATCGGAATCTTATAGATTCAGGTCTCGTTACGCACTCATATCCACACTGCTGGAGATGTGGTAATCCTCTTGTATTTCGGGCAACTCCGCAGTGGTTTGTAAAAGTAGACCACAATGATTTGAGAGCAAGGTGCGTCTCTGCCGTAGATAAAATAGAATGGATTCCTGGATGGTCAAGAGAGAGGATGAGGGATACTCTTGTGAGTAGACCTGATTGGTGCATATCCCGTCAGAGAAACTGGGGGGTGCCTATACCTGCGCTTCACTGCGAGGAGTGTGGCAATGTTTTTCTTGACAGTAATATAGTTGAAAAAGCAATTCAGCTTCTGGACAATGAAGGCTCGGATGCATGGTTTGAAGGCAAAGGAGATATAAATGATGAAAAGATTTGTCCTGAATGCGGAAGTAGAAAATTAAGGAGAGGAGAGGACATACTGGATGTATGGTTTGAATCGTCTTCCAGTTTCGTCGCAGTAGTAGAAAAAAGGCTGGCTCTGCCTGCAGATCTCTATCTTGAGGCTGTTGACCAGCATCGCGGTTGGTTTCAGCTTTCACTTATTCTCTCTATGGCAACAAAAGAAGAACCATCATTTACCTCCTGTCTTACACATGGGCTGGTACTTGATATCCAGAAAAAGAAGATGTCAAAGAAACTGGGCAATGTGATGTCACCGCAGGTGATAGTTAAACAGTTTGGAGCAGATATATTGAGACTTTATTTTGCATCGGTTGACTATACGAGGGATATAGAGTTCGGTGAAGAATCTATAGAGGCTACAACTCTCTCATACAGGAAGATAAGAAACACATTCAGATACATCCTTGGAAATCTTTTTGATTTTGATAAATCCCAATCTGTTACATATGAAAAGCTCCTCTCTACAGATAGATATGTTCTCTCTACCCTTCAGCAGTTGATTGAGCGCGTAAAAAAGGCATACGACGAGTTTGATTTCCACCGCGTCTATTCTCTACTCTTTAATTACTGTAATATTACACTCTCTCGTTTCTATTTTGATATACTAAAAGATAGGTTGTATACATACGGGGCTTCATCCCCTGAGAGGAGATCTGCCCAGACCGTATTATATGAATTACTGAGAACATTATCCGTAATGTTTGCCCCGATAATTCCCTTTACAACGGAAGAAGTATGGCGGAAGGCAGGGCTTTCGGGAAGCGTTCATCTTCAGGACTTTCCTATTGGGAACAAGAATTTGATTAACAAGGCTCTAATAGGTAAATGGGAGAAACTGACAGCAATAAGGGAGAAGGTTCTTTTGCCCCTTGAGGTAGCAAGGAGAGACGAATTGATAGGCAACTCGCTCGAGGCAAAGGTGCGCATTTTTGCCCGGGATGCCGACGAAATTAAACTTCTCAGGAATATGGAGGATATTCTACCTTCCGTGTTTATAGTCTCTCAAGTGGAGGTGGTCTCAAAGGAAAGTGATATATCTGGAATGGAGATAGGTGAACTCTTAATTGAGGTCAAACGCGCAGAGGGTGACAAATGCGCAAGATGTTGGATACATTCAGATACAGTTGGAGAAAATTCTGCTCATCCTACTTTGTGTAGTAAATGTGTTGAAATAGTAACATCTAAGTGATGAATGTTTAAAGACCACAGACCACAGACAGAAGACCAGAGACAGAAGGGAGAAATCAATTAACAATGTAAAATTAGCAATTAACAATGCAAAATGATAGAAGATTGTAGGCACGAATTCAATTCGTGCAAAAAGCAATTAACAAATCAAAATGATAAAGGAGAAAGAAACCAATGACGAATGGCCAATGACAATTGACAAAAACCGAAAACTGATAACTGATCACCGATAACTGATTACCGATAACCATATACTGCTTACGATCTACGATTAACGATTAACGATTGTCAACCAGGGGGGAATTATGGAGCCAAAGGATCTAGAATACTTTGAGAAACTTCTCTTTAAGGAAAGGGAACATATACAGATGGAATTGCAGGATACAGAAGAGAAAATAAGGGTCAGTCAGCAGGAGTCCTCGTCGGATCTTTCACTATATCCTACCCATGAAGCTGATATTGCAACTGATGCAGAGTCCAGAGAGGGAAGCGTGTTCATAGTGGAGAATAAAGCTGCTATACTGGGCAAGATAGACCGTGCGCTGAAAAAGATAAGCAATAATGAGTATGGGATATGCGAAAACTGCGGTAAAGAGATAGAGAGAGAAAGGCTTAAGTGCATACCCTATGCAGAGTTATGTGTCAAATGTGAAGAAGAGAGAGAAGGATGAGAACGAAATTCGTTTTACCCTGTATTCTTGTTGTTTTAGTTGATCAGGCGTCAAAGTATGCGATCTCGCGCCTTGTTCCTCTCGGGAGAAGCGTGAGGATTTTTGGTGATTCCGTTAGATTTATCCATGTCCATAATCCAGGTGCTGTCTTCAGTATTCCAGTTGGGCCATATTTCCCCTACATTGTCAGTGCTGCCTGTATACTGCTATTTATTTTCTCTGTAAGGAAGAGGTCGGCACTCCTGTCTCTTATTTTAGGAGGAGCCATCGGCAATCTTATTGATAGGATAAGAATACAGGCTGTTATAGACTTTATAGACATAGGTATAGGCAACCTACGCTGGCCCACATTTAATGTAGCAGACTCCTGTATAACCATAGGTGTTATCATCCTCATAATTATACAATTTAGACGCAAGCAAAAAGATAGTAATTAGGTCATTAGGTCATTAGGTCATTAAAATATTCAATTATCAATTAGCAATGCAAAATTAACAATTAGCATTTGTCAATGGTTATTAAGTAATTGGTATTCTTTGTGTCCTTTCCGTTAGCTAACAGACTTTGTGGTGAACAATCCCGTAGGGGCGAATTGCTATTCGCCCACTACAATCTGTAATCTGTAATCTTCAATCTCGCTATGTCCGATATACTTGAAATATTCAATTCCGGGCTGTCTGCTGTCTTACCGGCGGGTCTCATTAGAAGGCGGGTTGGTTTAAAAGGAAATACCCTGCAGGTTATGGATAGAGATTTCAACCTCTCCAATTACAGAGATATATATGTGATTGGTGCTGGCAAGGCATCTCTGGGAATGGCAGAGGAGATCGAAAGAATCCTTGGGGAGAGGATAAAGGCCGGCGTATGCTGTGTCCCTGTAAAATACACAGAACTTGAGAGGATAGAGGTTATGGAAACATCCCACCCCATCCCTGATGAGAGGAGTGTCAAGGGGACAGAGAAAGCAATCTCCATTCTGAGGAATACGGGTAAGGAAGATCTTATTATATGTCTCTTCTCAGGAGGTGGTTCATCCCTTTTTGCACTGCCTGCTGGCGATATCACCCTCGAGGATAAAGAGAAGACCATATCTTTGTTGCTCATGAGCGGTGCAGATATAAAGGAGATAAATACCATAAGAAAACATATCTCTGGTGTCAAAGGAGGAAGACTTGCAACAGAGGCATATCCATCTACTGTGATATCTCTTCTTATCTCGGATGTTGTAGGAGATGATATAAGTATAATTGCATCGGGTCCGACCGTATCCGATGATACGACATACAGGGACTGTATGAATATCATAGAGAAATACAATCTAATGCCTCCCCGCAGGGTATTGGAACACATAAGGGCTGGTATTAAAGGAGATATTGCCGAGACACCAAAATCTCTTCCGAATGTTGTGAATTTCGTAATAGGAAATAATCTTCTTGCCCTTGAGTCTGTAAGAGAAAAGGCAGAGGGGTTGAGGTATAATTCAATCATACTCTCATCGCAATTAGAGGGAGAAGCAAGGGATGTTGCAAGACTGCTTTCCATGGTAGCAAAAGAAGTCGTGCAATCCGGCAATCCTGTGGATGTGCCCGCCTGTATAATAAGCGGAGGCGAGACCACGATAAGGGTAGTGGGCAGTGGCAAGGGGGGAAGGAATCAGGAGCTTGCGCTTGCATTCGCAATCTATGTGGATGGTGTCGAGGGAATAGAGCTCCTGTCTGCCGCGACAGATGGTGTAGATGGTCCAACGGATGCCTGTGGTGCAATTGTTGATGGGGATGTTGCAGGGAGAGCGAGGGCTCAGGGGTTATCCCCGCAGGAATATCTCCAGGATAATAACTCTTATCACTTTCATAAAAAGGTAGGCACTATACTTTATACAGGCCCCACACACACAAATGTAGGGGATATAGAGATAATTCTGTGTAGATAAGACCTTTTCGATTTATCCTGTTTCTACTACCTTCGCAGTAAATTCACCCTCACAGACAACTACATCGTCAACATATGCCTTTCCTTCCATGACACAGAGTCCCTCTTTGTATTTTATCAGTTTGAGTTCGTTCCGCAGGGTATCACCCGGAACCACGGGCCTTCTGAATTTGACTTTGTCTATCTTCAAAAAATAGACTACCTTATCTTCCGGGTTATCTACTTTCTTTAACAGGAGAAATCCACCAGTCTGCGCCATAGATTCTACTATGAGAACTCCCGGCATTATGGGATGTCCGGGAAAGTGTCCCTGGAAGAATGGCTCATTTATCGTTACATTTTTAATTCCGACTACCCTCTCTTCCGTGAGTTCTATTATTCTATCTACCAATAAGAAGGGATACCTATGTGGCATTATTCTCTCCACCTCTCTTATATCAAACACAGCTACCTCCAGTTGAGTTTTTAAGCGCCTTATAAAGTTCATGTTTGCAGTATGTCCCGACTTATATGCAAATATATTTGCATTTATATAGCATTCCAGCAGTGATAAATCCCCAACAAGATCGAGAATTTTGTGCCTGACAAATTCATCAGGAAACCTCAAAGGTGTTTGGTTTATTAAACCATTATCTCCTATTACCAATACATTGTCAAGACTGCCTCCTTTGCCCAGTCCCTTTTTTCTAATCTCTTCTATCCATGAGTAGAAACAGAATGTTCTTGCCGGTGCAATCTCCTTCTCAAAGACCTCTGGAGTGATTGTGAATGACCTATATTGAGGTGGAGGGTAAGGGCTTTCATAGTCTATGTGAAATGAGACACGCAAATTTCTATAGGGCAGTGCAAAGATCTCTCTCTCTCCGTCCCTACAGGCGACGGGGGTTCTTATATTTTTTGTCTTCCTTTCTCTGTCAAGTTGAATTATCCCAGCATCTTTTATGATATTGACAAAACCAATCGCACTCCCATCAAGTGCAGGCATCTCGTCTCCTTCTATCTCACATATACAGTTGTCCATGCCCATTCCATAAAGGGCAGCAAGAAGGTGTTCAACCGTCTGTACCTTTTCGCCGTTTTTTTTTAGGCTGGTATTGCCCTGTCTCGATTCGGCGTATCTTATGCTTGCGTTGATTTTAACGCCATTTTTGAGAAAGGATATCCCTGTATCTGGAGGGGCAGGATGAAGGAAGAGTTTGATCGTACTTCCTGAATGGATGCCTATCCCCTTGATATGCGCCTTT
This sequence comes from Candidatus Stahliibacteriota bacterium CG08_land_8_20_14_0_20_40_26, assembly GCA_002774315.1. Taxonomy (GTDB): domain Bacteria; phylum Hydrothermota; class UBA3073; order UBA3073; family UBA3073; genus UBA3073. The sequence goes on along the minus strand of PEYP01000055.1, from coordinate 261 downwards.
GTTTTCAGTGTTTGCTGTTTCATTTTAAGCTCTGTTGCCCACGAAATACCGAGTTATTTTCTCCCACGCCTGCCTGCCGTCAGGCAGGAAAGACATGGTTTTTTCTCCCACTAAGGACACGAAGATCACGGAATCTTTTATTTATTCTTAAACTGATTTTATCTATATTTAGTGTATTTCGTGTACTTCGTGGGCTGTCTTCTCCCACGAAAAGCACGAAGGTTTTTATTTATTCTCAAACTGAATTTACTTTCTTAATTT